>CAYUAX010000130.1:0-4720 GCA_964442845.1 uncultured Bifidobacteriaceae bacterium
GCTTCAGCTGGTTCTCGACCTGCGCCCACTGCGCCTTCACGGCTTCTTCCTGGCTGACGAACCGGTTGTAGGAACAGCCGCTCGTGGCCGTTGCCGCCGCCATCACCAGCCCCGCGATCAGTAGCTTCCGCATGACTCCTCCGTTGCCGCGCCCAGGCCGACCTACCACGACGCGCCGCCACCGCCGCCGCCGCTGCGGCCGCCGCCGAACCCACCGAACCCGCCCGAAGAGCCGCCCCACGACGAGCCGCCGCCCCACGTGCCTCCATAGTAGCCGCCGCCCCACGGCCCCACGCCGCCGCGCCAGCCGCGGCGCCGCCGGCCGCCGCGCCGGTCGAGCAGCGGCAGGACGACGAACAGGACGAGGAAGGCGACGACGATCCAGTCGATCGACACCGGATCGCGGGTCGGCCTCGCCGGCTCGGCGACGCGCACGCCGGTCACCGTCACGTTGCGGTCGGCGGCGATGCGTTCGACGATCCGCGACGTGCCGGCCAGCAGGCCTTGGCCGTACTGCCCCTGGCGGAAGTACGGCGCCATCACCTGGCGGCTGGTCTCGCCGGCGAAGCCGTCGGTGACGACGCCTTCGAGGTCGTAACCGACCTCGACCCAGACCTGCCGGTCGTCCACGGCCAGCAGCACCAGCAGGCCGTTGTCCTTGCCGCGCTCGCCGATGCCGCGGCCGCCGTTCTCGAACATCTTCGTGGCGTAGCTGCGGACGTCGCCCCACGGCTGGAACGTCTTCACCGTGGCGACGACCACGGTGTCGCCGCTGGCGGCGCGGAGGGCGCGAATCAGCGCTTCGAGGGCCTCGGCCGAGGGCGCGTCGACGACGCCGGCGAAGTCGTTGACCGGCGCGGTGAGCGCCGGCGGCGCCGGCTGCGCGGCGACGCCCGCCGCGCTCACCACGGCGAGCGCGAGCGCCGCGGCTGCCGCGGGCATCGGCCGCCGCCACGCCGTGGTCGTCACACCCCCTGCCACTCGTCGACGCGTCGGGCCAGGTGTTCGACCGCGGCCAGATAGGCAGGGAAGAGCCGCACGGCGTCGACGCTGCCGTCGGGGCTGTTGGCCACGTGCAGGACGTCCGAGACCGTCCGCGCGTCGAGTCCGAGGCGGTCGCCGGCCCAGGCGGCGAGGTCGCGGCCGGCAAGGCGCTGGCCGTCGAGGCGGGCCAGCAGCGTGAGCAGGGCGCGGAACTCGGCCGCCGAGTCGACGACCAGACCGGTGATCGCCCGGCCGTCGCCGCCCGTCTCCATGTAATCTTCGCGCAGGTGCAGCAGCAGCGAGCGCGTCTGGCCCTCGCACGCGCGGCGCAGGTCGGCCGGCGCCACCACCATTCCGGCGAAGGGATCGGCGCCGAAGAGCACCTCATGGGTGTCGATGATCTCGCCGAACTCGACCGGGAACGCGTCGAGCGAGCGGGCGAACTCGCGCGGCGTGAGCAGCACCGGAATCGCCGCGCCGGCGCGCTGCCAGCGCGCCGCCCGCGCCGCGCAGGCCGTCAGGTCGGCGAGTTCGAGCGACTGGACGATCGCCACGCTCGGCCGCGGCGCGTGCGTCGGTGCGTAGACCACGAAGGCGTCGAGCCGGGTTGCGAAGATGGTCTGGAGATCGGCGAGGACGAGCGCGGCCGGGCCTGACGCAGCCGACGACATGAGGTCAGTCTACACGGTCCTCCGCGCGTGGCGCGGCCGTCCGCGTCGGCAAGAGCCGGAGCTTCGCCCGCTATTTGTCCGACATCGTCGGCCGCGGAAACACGTCCACCGTGTCGCCGATGACGATGGTCATCAGGTCGTAGCCGACGGCGAGCGGGCCGGTGTAGGTGCGCCGCGTCGGGCCGATGAGATCGGCGGCGGTGGTCGGCGACGGCACGATGTGCGAGTAGACGCCGAGCCGCGGCTTGACGCGGGCGAAGATGGTGCCCACCTGCTCGGGGCTGGCGTGATGCGAGATCACCCGCTCGACTGCCCGCGGTCCCTGCACCTGTGCGCGGCGCAGCTCCACCTCGGGCGAGATGACTTCGTGCACCAGCACGTCGACGCCGGCGGCGTGGCCGGCGATCGGCTCGAAGAAGCGGGTGTCGCCCGAGAACGCCGCCGAGCGGCCGCGGTAGTCGACGCGGTAGCCGTAGGCCGGGTCGATGGCGCCGCCGTGATCGACGGCGAACGCCGTCACCTTCAGGCCGTCGCGCTCGTAGACGACGCCCGGCGCCGCGTCGGTCGCGTCCAGCGTGGCGCCGGCCGGGTCGAAGCCCTCGTCCTTGGCCCGCACCTCGCGATCGAACCGGTAGGCCTGCTCGAGGTGGCGGGCCATGTCGGCGGTGCCGGGCGGGCCGATCAGCGTGTGAGGCCTGGCGCGGCCGAACACCCACGCGGTCAGGTACAGGTCGGGCAGCCCGACGACGTGATCGGAGTGCAGGTGCGTGAGGAAGATCGCGTCGAGGCGCGTCAGCAGCCCGCGCTGGCCGATCTCGAACAGGCGCTGCGTGCTGCCGCGCCCCGTGTCGATCAGGATGGCCTGCGCGCCGGCCTCGACGAGGATCGACGGCCCATAGCGCTCGGGCGTGGGCCGCGGGTTGCCGGTGCCGAGCAGGGTGATCTGCAGCGTGGTCGGGGCCGGGGGCGGCTGCGCCTCGAGCGCGGCCGAGAGCCAGAGTGCGCAGATTGCGGCGAGAGCGTGGCGCGTCATCGGCGCCGACCGTAGTCCGCGCTGACGGGCAGCGTCAAGTGACGGTCCCGAGCCGATACACGCCGGAGGGGCCTTCTGCCCCCGGAGCGCACAGCCGTGACCGGGGTGACCGCCACTGCCAGGCCGGCCGCCACCGGCGAGACCCCGCCGGTAGAATCGACGAGGATGCGGCTTCGTCAACTGAACGTCGGCTGCTTCGGCGGCGGCACCGGTCTGCCCAGCCTGCTCGGCGGCCTGAAGCGCAACCCGTGGCTGCGGCTGAACGCCGTCGTCACCACCTTCGACAGCGGCGGCAGCTCGGGGCAACTGCGCGACGAACTCGGTGTGCTGCCACCCGGCGACGTGCTGCGCTGCGCCCTGGCCCTGGCCCGCAACGAAGGCGAGGCACGCCGGGTGCTGCTGTCGCGGCTGCCGCGGCTGTTCGAACACCAGCGGCTCGGCGGCCACACCGGCGGCAACCTGCTGCTGTCGATGATGGAGCAGTACAGCGGCGACTTCCTGGCCGCCGTGGACGGCCTGCGCGCCTTGCTCGGTTGCTCGGGCCGGGTCTGGCCGGTGAGCGTGTCGCGCTCGTCGCTCTGCGCCGAGCACGCCGACGGGCGGATCACGCGCGGCGAGGTGGAAGTCGATGCCTGGCTCGACGCCGGCCACGCCATCCGCCGCATCTGGCTCGAACCGGCGGCGGCGATCCATCCCGCGGTGACCGACGCGGTGCGCGGCTTCGACGCCGTGATCATCGGTCCGGGCAGCTTCTTCACCAGCCTGATGCCGACGTTGCTCGTCGACGGCGTGCCCGAGGCGCTGCGCGCCATGCCCGGGCCGATCATCCTGGTGACCAACCTGCTCACTGAAGGGCTCGGCATGCGCGGCTTCACCGCCGGCGACGCGGTGTCGTGGGTCGAGCGCGCCATCGATCGGCCGGTCGAGATCGTCGTCTTCAACACCGCCAAGCTGCCGCCGGCGCTGCTCGGCAACTACGCAAAGGAGCAGAAGGAGCCGCTCGCGCTCGGCGACCTGCCAGCGCACACCATCCTGGTCGAGGCAGCGCTCTGGACGCGCGAGATCGCCCGCCACGATCGGCGACGGCTGTCGCACGCGATCTGGAGCGTGCTGAGCCGCCGCGTGCTCTACTGACGCCGCCCGGCTACTGCGACTTGCCGCGCGCGGTGATCGGCCACACCACCTCGACGCGGTCGTTGCGGATGCCGTACATCTGGTCGTAGAGGTTCACGACCGGATCGCAGTGCGGGACGATCATCTCGAGGCGGTCGCCGATGCGGTAGCTCTTCGCGGCGCTGGTGTAGGTGATGACGCCGAACTCGTCCGAGCCGGCGTTGTAGTCCATGCCCGGCTCGCCGACCACCCCGGCTCGTGGGGTGTTCAGCGTGAGCGCCTTGGCGCCGGCGTCGGTGGTGAGGCGGCCGGCGAAGCGGTTGTTCAGCACGGTGGCCACCACGGTGAGCGACGGCCGGAAGTCCTTGTAGACCGGGTCGCCGTCCTCGCTGCCGATGGCCAGGTACTGCATGTCCATGAACAGGTAGCTGCCGACCTGCACGTCGGTGAACCCCGGCACGTGGTGCTGGAGGTTGTAGGTGCCGGTGCCGCCGCCGCTGAAGATCTCGGTGTTCAAGCCGCTCTTCTTCATCGCCGCGCAGACCGCCGCGTTGGCGGCGATGTTGTCGAGGGCGCGGGCCTTGCGGGTGGCGAAGCCGGTGATGTGCTGGGCGCCGCCGTCGTAGGAGAGCAGGCCGCGCAGGCGCAGATTGGGCAGCCGGTCGATCTGCTGGGCCAGGGCCAGGGCGTCGGCGGCCGGCACGCCGCTCCGCGTGCCGACGGCCACGTCCACGACCACGCTGGCGGTGAGACCGGCGGCTTTGGCGGCCGCCGACAGCGCCTGCGCGTTGCCGGGTTCGTCGACGGCGTGGATGAACTCCGGTGACTGGCGGCTGAGCGCCAGCGCGCGCTGGATCTTGCTCGGCGACGGGTTGCTCGTCGTCATGCAGATGCGGTCGATGCCCGCCGCCATCAGCAC
>CAYUAX010000130.1:4730-9117 GCA_964442845.1 uncultured Bifidobacteriaceae bacterium
CACCTCGGCCTCGCTCACCTTGGCGGTGCAGATGCCGAGCGCCCCGGCGGCCAGCTGGCGCTTGGCGATCGCCGCCGACTTGTGGGTCTTGGCGTGCGGCCGGGCGCCGAGCCCGAACCCCTTGAGCCGCGCCTGCATGGTGGTGATGTTCGACTCGAGCGCATCGAGGTCCACGCACAGCGCCGGGGTGTCGAGGTCCCACTTCGAGACGCCGACGCCGTTCTCGACGGCGCGGGCCGTCTCGGCCGCGCCGTAGCCGGCGACGCCGGAGGGAATCCAGACGTGCGCGGCGACAGCCGCACCGGTGCCGACGAACGCACGACGGGACGGGTGGGTGGCAGGTCGGGTCATCGGGAGGCTCCTGTCCGTTTCTTCGTGGCCGGTGCGGTCTTCCTGGCTCGGGGGCGCGGCGCCGGCGCCGCCGCGGACTGGTCCGGCGGCGTCGCGGCAGCGTCGCGGTCGCGCATGGCGAGGGCCGCGGCGATGATGCGTTGGAACAGCCGTCCGGTGTCGCCGGTCTTCGCCGGCGGGTTGCTGTGCCACAGCGCCGGCGTGTCGGCGGCGAGGATGTCGGCGAAGTCGGCGTCGCGCGTCTTGACGCTCAGCGGCGCGAACGTGGTGATGTCGATCGGCCCGGCCCACTCGTCCTTGTGCTTGATGAGCAGCCAGCTCGGCTTGCTGCTGTCGCCATAACCGCGGGTGCGGACGATCGCCCACGAGCCCTTGAGCTTGTAGCCGTCGAGGCGGAACTTCAGATCGCCCTTCTTCAGCGCGGCGTCGACGTCCGGCGATTCGGGCGTCCACGTCCCGTAGTCCCACAGCATCACCACGCCGGCGCCGTAGCCCTCGGGGATCACTCCCTCGAACGACCCGTAGTCGAACGGGTGATCCTCGGTCTGCATCGCCAGGCGCTTGTCGCGCGGGTCGAGCGACGGGCCCTTGGGCACCGCCCACGACAGCAGCACGCCGTCGTGCTCGAGGCGCAGGTCGTAGTGCAGGTGGCTGGCGAGGTGCTTCTGCACGCAGAAGTAGCGGGGGCCGTCGCCGGCGCGCGCGGCGCCGTCGCCGGAGGGCTCGGGCGTCTTCGTGAAATCGCGTTTCTTGCGGTATTCGTCGAGCGGCATGGGCGGGTGGCGGCCTCGGGCGAAGGATACAATACCGCCGCGTATGGCCCAGGCGCCCTCGACGGACACCGCTTTCTTCGGTCACCCGCGCGGCCTCTCGACGCTGTTCTTCACCGAGATGTGGGAGCGGTTCAGCTTCTACGGCATGCGGGCGCTGCTGCTGTTGTACTGCACCGCGCCGGTGACGGCCGGCGGTCTCGGGCTATCGGCCGCCGAGGGCGGGGCGATCTACGCCCTCTACACCTCGATGGCGTACATGGCGGCGCTCCCCGGCGGGTGGATTGCCGATCGGCTGATCGGGCCGCGCCGGGCCGTGCTGTGGGGCGGCGTGATCATCGCCGCCGGCCACTTCACCGCCGCGATTCCGACGCTGGCCACCTTCTACCTGGGCCTGACCCTGATCGTCGTCGGCACCGGTCTGCTCAAGGGCAACGTCTCGGTCATCGTCGGCCATCTGTATCGGCCCGAGGACCAGCGGCGCGACGCCGGCTTCTCGATCTTCTACATGGGCATCAACCTCGGGGCGTTCCTGGCGCCGCTGGTCTGCGGGTATCTGGGCCAGCGCGTGAGCTGGCATACCGGCTTCGCCGCCGCCGGCGTCGGCATGACGCTGGGCGTGATCCAGTACCTCGCCACCGAACGGCGGCTGCTCGGCGAGGCCGGCCTGCACCCGGCCGCCACCGGCGACGCGCAGGCGGCGTCGTGGCGCCAGGCGCGGCTGTGGGGCGGGCTGGCGCTGGGACTCGCCCTGGTGGTCGGCCTGGGCGGCGCGAGCGGCGCGCTGCCGATCAGCGCGGTGGCCGTGGCCGACGTGGCCGGCGTCGCCCTGCTGGTGAGCACGGTGGTGTTCTTCGGCTGGCTGTTCTTCGCCGGCGACTGGACGCCGGGCGAGCGCCGGCGGCTCTACGTGATCGCCGTGCTGTTCTTCGCCTCGGCGCTCTTCTGGTCGGTCTTCGAGCAGGCCGGATCGACCCTCAACCTGTTCGCCGACCGCAACACCCGCACCGAGATCTTCGGCGTGTCGTTCCCGAGCAGCTGGTTCCAGAGCGTCAACTCGTTCTTCATCTTCACGCTCGCCCCGGTCTTCGCCTGGTTCTGGCTGGCGCTGGCCAAGCGCGGGCTCGAGCCGACCAGCCCCGGCAAGTTCGTGTGGGGGCTGCTGCTCGTCGGCTTGGGCTTCGTGGTGCTCGTGCCGCCGGCGCGCGGCGCCGAAGCCGGCGTGCTGGCGAGCCCGCTCTGGCTGGTGCTCACCTACCTGCTGCACACGATGGGCGAGCTGTCGCTGTCGCCGGTCGGCTTGAGCGCGATGACCCGGCTGGCGCCGGCCCGCATCGCCGGGCTGGTCATGGGCGTGTGGTTCCTGGGCACGTCGGTCGGCAACTTCATCGGCGGCCGCATCGGCGGTTTGTACGAGTCGCTGGCGCTGCCGACGCTGTTCGGCGCCGTCGGCACGTTCGCGATCGTCTGCGGGCTGATCCTGGCGCTGTTCGTCAAGCCGATGAGCCGCCTGACCGACGATCGGGCGACGGGGTAGCCACGGTCCTCCTGCTCTCGACCTACGAGTTGGGACGCCAGCCGTTCGGCCTGGCGTCGCCGGCGGCCTGGCTGCGCCGCGCTGGCGTGACAGTGCGCGTCCACGACCTGTCGATCGCCCGGCTGCCCGCCGACGCGCTCGACGGTGTGTCGCTGGTGGCCGTGCATCTGCCGATGCACACCGCGACGCGCCTCGCGATGCCGGTGATCGCGGCGATTCGCCGTCGTGCCCCGGCGCTGCCTATCTGCACCTACGGGTTGTACGGGCCGCTCAACCGCACGCAGCTCGAGGCCCACGGCGTCACCGCGATCCTCGGCCCCGAGGCCGAGGCGGATCTGGTCGAGATCGCCCGCCGGGCCGTGGCCGGTCAACCGCTGACGTCGCCGCCGCCCCGGGCGCTGCCGCGGCTGGCGTTCGCCGTGCCCGACCGCGCCGGCCTGCCGCCGCTCGACACCTACGCCAAGCTACGCCGGGCCGACGGCCGGCTGGCGGTGGTCGGGGCCACCGAAGCGACGCGCGGCTGCAAGCATCGCTGCCGGCACTGCCCGATCGTGCCGGTCTACGACGGCCAGTTCCGCGTCGTGCCGGTGGAGGTCGTCCTCGCCGACATCCGCGCCCAGGTCGCCGCCGGCGCCACGCACCTCACCTTCGGCGACCCCGACTTCTTCAACGGGCCGACGCACGCCCGGCGCCTCGTCGACGCGCTGCACGCCGAGTGGCCCGACCTGACCTACGACGTCACCATCAAGGTGGAGCACCTGCGCGCCCACGACGCGCTGCTGCCCATGCTGCGCGATACCGGCTGCGCCTTCGTCACGACCGCCGTCGAGTCGCTCGACGACGACGTGCTGCTCAAGCTGGACAAGGGCCACACCGCCGCCGACGTTGCCGCGGTGGCGGCGCGCTGCCGCGCCCTCGGCCTGGTCCTGTCGCCGACCTTCATCGCCTTCACGCCGTGGACCACGCTGCCGGGATATGCGGCGTTCCTCGACGCGATCGAGCGGCTCGACCTGGTCGACCACGTGGCCCCGGTGCAGTGGACGCTGCGGCTGCTGATCACCTGGCAGTCGCGCCTGCTCGAACTGGACGACATCCGCCGCCGCGTCGGCGCCTTCGATCAGGCGTCGCTGACCTGGCCGTGGCGCCACGACGACCCCGCCGTCGATGCGCTGCAGCACGAGGTGATGCGCCTGGTCGGCGTGCGCGCCGGGGCCGACCGCGGCGACGTGTTCGAGGCCGTGCGGGAGCTGGCCGATCGCGCGTTGGGCCGGGCGACGCGCGCCGACCGCCCGCGGCGGGCGCGGGCCGCCGTGCCGTATCTGACCGAGCCCTGGTACTGTTGAGCCGAGCCGACGGAGGAGCAGGTGGCTCTTCTCTGATTCTCGAATGCGGCTGGCGGCTGGCGGCTAGCGGCTAGGATGACACGGTGACTCGAACCGGCGACCGACCGCGGGTGCTGCTGTGCGCGACGACGACGGGCTACCAGACCCGCAGCTTCGACGCGGCGGCGGCTGCGCTCGGCGTCGAGCTCGTGCTGGCGACCGATCGCTGCGATCACCTCGACGACCCGTGGCGCGATCGGGCCGTGCCGGTGCGGTTCCATGACGAGGAGGCGTCGGTGGCGGCGGTGGTCGAGGCGCTCGGCGCGCGCCGCCTCGACGGCGTGCTCGCGGTGGGCGACCGCCCCGTGGTGCTGGCGGCCCTCGTCGCCGAGCGGCTCGGGTTGCCC
>CAYUAX010000130.1:9127-14040 GCA_964442845.1 uncultured Bifidobacteriaceae bacterium
GCTGGGGAGGTGTTAAAAGGGGCGGGGGTTTCGAGGGGGGGGCGGCGGGGGGGGGGGGGGGGCGGGGGGGGGGGGGGGGGGGGGGGGGGGGGGCGTGGGGGGGGGGGGGGGCGGGGTGCCCTGGCACGAGGTCGAGGCCGCGCGGGCGAGTCGCGACAAACAGCGCTTCCGTGCCCGCATCGCCGCCGCCGGCCTGCCGTCGCCGTGGAGCCGCGTGGTCGCGCTCGATACCCCGACGGCCGCACTCACCGCCGTGCCGTTCCCGTGCGTGGTCAAGCCGCTGGTGCTGTCGGGCAGCCGCGGCGTGATGCGCGCCGACGATCCGGCGCAGCTCGTGGCGGCGCTGGCCCGGCTCGGCGCCATTCTCGCCGCGCCCGATGTCGCCGCCCTGCGCGATCCCGCCGCCGGGCTCGCGCAGATCGAGGCGTTCGTGCCTGGCTTCGAAGTGGCCGTCGAAGGCGTCGTCGATCGCGGCCGCCTGCAGGTGCTGGCCATCTTCGACAAGCCCGATCCCCTCGACGGCCCGTTTTTCGAGGAGACGCTCTACGTCACGCCGACGCCGCGAGTCGACGCAGCGGCGTTGCCGATCATCGCCGCCGTGGCCCAGGCCGTTCGCGCCCTCGGACTGCGCCACGGGCCCATTCACGCCGAGTGTCGCGTCGACGGCGATGCGGTCGTGGTGCTCGAAGTCGCGGCGCGGCCGATCGGCGGTCTCTGTGCCCGCGCGCTGCGCTTCCTCGGGCCCGGCGGCGCGGACGCCTCGCTCGAGGCGCTCCTGCTGCGCGCGGCCGTGGGGGAGTCGCTGGTCGGCTGGCGGCGCGAGCCGGCCGCGTCGGGCGTGCTGATGGTGCCGATCCCGCGCTCCGGCGTGCTGCGCGAGGTGCGTGGCGTCGAGGCGGCGCGTCAGGTGCCGGGTGTGACCGATGCCGTGATCACCGCCAAGCTCGAACAACGCCTCGATGCGCTGCCCGAGGGCGCCAGTTATCTGGGCTTCGTGTTCGCGTCGGGCGACGACGGCGCGGCGGTGGAGACGGCGCTGCGGCAGGCGCACGCCGCCCTCGACGTGGTGGTGACCCCGGCCATTCCGGTGAACGCCGGCTGACGCCGGCGGCTACTTCGACTGCGGCGGGACGTAGCCGGGCGGCAGAGCGGCGCTGGCGCCGAAGAAGAACTCCTCCATGTGCTTGAGGATGAGTTCCTGACCCTCTTTCTGCCACGGCATGAGCCGGTACTCGTTGAGGATCATCTTCTGGCGATCCTCCCACATCTTCCACGCCTTGGCCGACACGTGGGCGTGGATGCGCTGGCCGATCTCGCCGGGCCACGGCGGCGCGTCGAGGCCGGGCAGCTCCTCCTGGAGCTTCACGCAGTGGACGAGTCGCGGGCCGGAAGCAGAGTCGCTCATTCCGCGACGATTGTACCAGGTGCCTTCGCGCCGGCCGTCGTATCATGACCGGGTTTCCGCCGTGACCCCCGAGGACCGTCATCGCGTCTGCTGGTACAGCCGCCGCACGGTCACCGTTCCCGCCGACCTCGGGCTGCACACCATCATCGACGGCCAGCTGGTCTACTGCGCGCATCCGATGCTGTGGCCGATCGTCGGCTACGAGTTCGACGTCAGCAACTGCGCCGAGTGCGAGTACTTTCGCGCGGCGCGCGCGCTGCCCGCCCCCCGCCCCTGAGGCCCGGTCGGGCGCTGATGAGTCGACCCCGTGCTCGCCCCAATCTGATTGGTTTTGATACTCAGCCTATGGTTTTCGTATGGTTATTGGACAGATATCGTGTTGTCTACGGATGTGATAGGCCTGCACGTCGTTTGTTTTCAATGCTTTAGTCGTCGTTCGTAGAATCTGCACAGCTGGTACGGTCGCTGCACATACAGGACGCAGCGAGGTGCTCCGATGACCGACAAGCCCAAGGCCCGCCGTGGATTCGCTTCGATGTCTCCTGAAAAGCAGCGCGAGATCGCCAGTAAGGGCGGGCGCGCGGCGCATGCCAAGGGCACGGCGCACGAATGGTCGTCGGGCGAAGCGCGCGACGCCGGCCGCAAGGGCGGCATGGTGAGCCGCGGCGGCCGCGGCAAACTGCCGCAGACGAGCGAAGCGGCGTAGGCTCCCGGCCGGGGAGCTAGGACCCCCGGCTCTGGCGTGGGCGAGGCGCGCGGCTGCTGGTCAGCGGCGCCACCTCGACTCGCGCGTCGTTGAAGCACGCGCCGCCGCCCAGGTCGGTCAGCGTGTCGGGAACCAGCGCGTTGGACGTCAGGCCGTTGCCGGTGTGACGCCGCCACACGCCCTTGGGGAACGACACGGTGCCCGGCCGCACGAGCGGCGTCAGCTTCACGCCGCATTCCATCGTGCCCAGCGCGTTGAAGACGCGCACGTCGTCGCCGTCGTCGATGCCGCGCGGCGCGGCGTCGTCGGGGTGGATCTCGAGCACGACCCGGGGACGGGCCAATTCGCCCAGCGTCGAACTCACCGTGCGCTCCGAGGCCGGTGAGATGAGCGCCAGCGGATATTCGGCCGTCGCCGGATCGGGCACGAAGCCGTAGAGGCCGGCAGGCGCTTCGGCGGCGAGCGCCTCGGGCCACAGCGCCACCTTACGGTCGGGCGTCAGCGGGAACACGTCCACGAACTGCACCGGCCGGCCATCGTGCGGCGGCGTGGCCCGGCCGTGCTCGCGCATCCCGTCGCCGATGTCCGCCGGCAGCCCCGCCATCACCCCCAGCATCTGCTCCAATTCGTCGGCGGGGTCGGCGTCGTCGCCCAGGCCAAGGCGCGTCGCGAGGTCGAGGAAGACGTCGGCATTCGGGCGTGACTCGGCGACCGGCTCGATCACCGGCCGGGTCAACTGGAGGCTGATGGCGCCGTAGCTCTTGGCGAAGTCGTAGTGCTCGAGGAACGTCGTCGCCGGCAGCACGACGTCGGCGTACGCCGCCGTGTCGGTGAGCACCTGGTCGAAGACCACGGTGAACAGGTCTTCGCGCGCCAGCCCGGCCAGCACGCGGTTCTGATCCGGCAGCGTGACCGCGGGATTGCAGTTGTAGACGAAGAGCGCCTGCACCGGCACGCCTGACGGCTCGACCAGCTCCCGGCCGACGCGGTTCATGTTCACGACCCGGGTCGGCGGCTCGGCCTCGCGCACCCAGGTGCGGGCGATGCCCCACGACGCCGAGTTGCTCATGGAGTAGCCGCCGCCCCGGACGCCGAACTTGCCGCCGACCGCCGGCAGCGCCATCACCGCCAGCGCGGCGTTGCCGCCGTTGCGGTTGCGCTCCAGGCCCCAGCCGCACTTCACGAGCGCCGGCGTGCTCGCGGCATAGAGACGGGCCACGCGCTCGATGTCGGTGGCGCGCAGGCCGCTCACGTCGGCGGCGCGCTCGAAGGTCCACGGCGCGGCCTGCGCGCGCAGGCGATCGGCGCCGGTGGTGTGGGCGGCGAGGAACGCGGCGTCGGCGGCGCCGCTCTCGAACAGATGGCGATGGATCGCCAGCGCGACCACCACGTCAGTGCCCGGTCGAATCGCCAGATGGATGTCCGCCTGTCGGGCCACGGTGGTGGCGCGCGGATCGACGACGACCACGGTGGCGCCGCGATCGCGCGCCTCCTTCAGGTAGGGCATCAGGTGGATGCCCGAGGCCGAGGGATTCACGCCCCAGACCAGGATCAGGCGCGCGTCCGGGTAGTCCTGGTAGACGACCGACGCCATCTTTCCGTAGAGCGCCTGGTTGGCGGCGCCGGTCGGCGCGGCGCAGACGGTGCGCGCCAGACGGGAGGCGCCGAGGCGACGGAACAGGCTGGCGTCGGCGCCGTCCTGCGTGAGGAAGCCGTTCGAGCCGCCGTAGCAGAGCGGCAGGATGGCCTCACCCCCGGCACCGGCCTTGATCGCCGACAGCCGCTCGGCGATGCGGTCCAGGGCGTCGTCCCAGCTGACCCGCGTGAAGGTGGCCGTGCCCTTGGCGCCGGTGCGGATCGCCGGATAGCGGAGGCGGTCGTCGCCGTAGACGCGGGCGCCGAACTTGCGGACCTTGGCGCAGATGTAGCCGCCCGTCACCGGGTTGGCGTGGCTGCCGTCGATCGTCGTGATGCGGCCGCCCCTCACCGTCACGCTGAGCGAGCACGCGTCCGGGCAATCGAGCGGGCACGCGGTCTCCACCGTGGATTCGGGCGGGGCGATGGCGGGGCGGATGGCCATGCCGCATCTTACCGCGCGACCCGCGGCGTCACGGCGACGCTACGGTGTGCCCTGCCGCCGTCGGACCCGCGTGCCGCTCGCCAGCTCGCGCAGCGCCTGGAACGGGCCGGCGACGATCGTCGCGCCTTCGGCGACGCCGGCGATCTCGATGGCCAGACCGCCGATGATGCCAGATGTCACCGGCGTGAACGTGGCGACGTCGTCGGTCACCACGAAGACCCCGGTCTCGGCGCCGCGCTGCACGACAGCCTGCAGCGGCGCGGTCAGCACCGACGTCCGCTCCGCGACCAGAATCTCGGCATCGCAGGTCAGGCCCGGGCGCAGGGTCGTGACGTCGCCCTCGAGGCGGACGCGGACCCGGAACTCGCGCGCCGCGGCCTGGGTGCCGACCTGCGGCAACGCGCTGGCGCCGATTTCGACGACCCGGCCGGGAAAGGTGCGTCCGCCGGCGGCTTCGAGGGTCACCGTCGCCGGGTTGCCGACGGCCAGGCGCAAGACGTCGGCCTCGGCCACCTTGACCTCGGCGTTGACCGCGCTCAGATCGGAGACGGTCATGAGGATGCTGCCCGGCTGGTTCTGAATGCCGATCACCACCATCTCGCCCTCCTCGACGTCGAGCCGGGTGACGACGCCGTCGATCGGCGAGGTGATGTCGGTCTTGTCGAGCTGATCGCGCGCCCGGGCGCGGTCGGCGCGGCCCTGGCCGACGCGGCGTTCGGCGG
>CAYUAX010000131.1:0-14033 GCA_964442845.1 uncultured Bifidobacteriaceae bacterium
CCTTCACCATCCTGCGGTTCGTCGAGGGCAAGTGCGTCGAGCGTTGGAGTCTCGTCGACTCGATGGCGCTCCTGACACAGATCGGGGCGATGGGCTGAAGCGACGGTGGTGAGCACCGACTTCGCCGCCCATGCGGCATCGAACTCCGTCAATCGCGCCATCCTGTCGCGCTGGGACCGTCTCGACCTGCCGGGCGCATGGCTGGTCGCTGGATGCCTGTTCCAAACCGTGTGGAACCTGCAAGCCGGCCTGAAACCGGAGGCGGGTATCAAGGACTACGACCTCTTCTATTTCGATCCGTCAGATCTCAGCGAAGCCGCGGAACGCCACGCTCAAGCCCACGTCGAATCGGTGCTCGACGATCTGGGCGTCACCGTCGAAGTGGCTAACCAGGCCCGCGTCCACCTGTGGTACCCCGCGCGCTTTGGCCACCCCTACCCCGCGCTCGCGTCGGCCGAGGAAGGCATCGGGCGCTTCCTCGTGCGTGAGACGTGCGTTGGCATCCGCCCGCAGCAGTGCTGCGCGCCCTTCGGGCTGTCTGGACTCTATGCGGGCACGCTGACTCCAAATGCCACGACTCCGTACCCCGAGCTGTTCGCGCAAAAGGTGGCGAGCTACCAGGCCCGTTGGAGCTGGCTGAGAGTCGAAGTTGAGCGGCAGAGCTGACGCTCTGCCCTGCGTCACGGCTTCAGGAACTCGGCCGCGAGGGCGTCACGGTCGATGGCGACGCCGGCCTTGTAGACCGCGGCGATCCGCCGCGAGTTGGCGATGTCGTCGAGCGGGTTGGCGGTGAGCACCAGGAAATCGGCGCGCTTCCCGTTGGCGAGCGTGCCGCGATCGTCCAGCCGGAGCACGCCGGCGCCGGTGGCCGTGGCGGCGCGAATGGCCTCTAGCGGCGGCACGCCGGCGCGCGCGATCGCCTCCAGTTCGCGGTGCTCGGTGAAGCCCGGCACCTGGCTGTTGAGGCCGGTGTCGCCGCACAGCACCACCTTGGCGCCGCCGTCGTGCAACCGCTTCATGCTGCGCTCGAGCCGGGCGTAGGTCTCCTTGGCGCGCGTCACCGCCTCGGGCGCCGCCTTGGCGATGCCGGCCTTCCACTCGGCGATTACCTCGGGCCGCACCGTCTCGGCCAGGGCCGGATCGTCGAGCCACGCGGGGCCGTCCACCAGCGGCTTCTGGATGCTCATCGTGCTGCAGGCGAACACGTCGCGGGCCTTCATCAAGGCCACCAGCTCGTCGTCCACGCCGGGCTCGGCGCGGACCATGTGCGCAAGGCCGTCCACGCCCGACCGCACCAGATCCTTGGCGTCGTCGAGGTAGAACACGTGCGCGACGGCGCGGAGGCCGCGGGCATGCGCTTCCTCGATGGCCGCCTTGTAGACCGGCGGCGCCAGCTTCACCTTGGTGCCGTTGCGGTCGTCCACCCACAGCTTCACGATGTCCGCCTTCTTCGCGGCCAGCGCCTGCACCGCCGCGCGCGCCTGCTCAGGCGTGGCCGCCTCGTGGACCACGTCGGTGCCGAAGGCCGGCCCGCCGTTGGTCGAGCCCGGCGTGGGCGCGACGATGCCGTTGCCGGCGGTGAAGAGCCACGCCAGGGCCGGGTCGGCGAGGGTGCCGGCGCGCTGCTCGTCGCGGATGCGGATCTCGACGTCGTCGCGGTCGGTGCCCAGTTCCTGGAACACGCCGATGCCGTAGTAGGTGAAGCGGCGCAGGTGGTCGAGCACGTTGTCGCGGCTGTAGTGGCCGCGCTCGGTCGTGGCGCCCTTCATGTAACCGATGTGGCCATGGACGTTGACGAGGAGCGGCATCACCGTGCGGCCGGCCAGATCGACGCGGGTGGCCCCGGCCGGCACCGTCACGTCGCGGCGTGGGCCGCTGGCGGCAAGAACGCCGTCGCGGACGAGCAGCACCGCGTCGTCGATGGCCGCGCTGCCGTCGCCGCGGATCAGCCGCGCGCCTTCGAACGCGGTGAGGCCGGCCTCAGCCGGCGGCGGCGGCGCCGGGGCGGTACATCCGCCCGCCAGCGCGACGCCCATCACGATTCCGCAGAGCGAACGGCGTGTCATGGCTCCCCCCTCGACGGTTCAGTCGCTACGTCTGCGGCCGCGCGGCCGCCTTCACCGGATACGGATACCCCTGGGCGAGGGCGGCGTCGAGCGCCTTGTCGTGGCCGTAGATGTCCTCGACGAAGAACGCCTCGTCCTCGGAGTTGACGTGCACGGTGGCGTAGAACAGCACCACCGTGAGCTTCTCCCTGAGGTTGACGCGGGTCGGCCGCTCGGCCTGCATCGCCTTCTGGATCCGCTCCGCGGTCCACTCCGGCTGATCGCGCAGCACCCATTCGGCGAAGCGGGCCGGGTTCTCCAGCCGGATGCAGCCGTGGCTGAAGTCGCGCCTGGCGCGCGCGAACAGCGACTGCGCCGGCGTGCCGTGCATGTAGACGTCCTCGGCGTTGGGGAAGATGAACTTCGCCAGGCCGAGCGAGTTGTGGGTGCCCGGCTTCTGACGCACGAACAGCCGTCCCGACAGCACCTTGTCGATGTTCTCGGGCGTCACCGGCAGCGCCGCGGCGTCGTCGGCCCCGCTGGCGACGATCTCCATCTGCTGGCGGGCGATGTAGCCGGGGTCCTTGCGGGCCCGCGGCACGATCTCCTTGGTGATGATGCTGCGCGGCGGGTTCCAGTACGGCCGGAAGATCACGTACTCCATCTGCTCGACGAAGATCGGCGTGCGGTGGTCCAGCGACTCGCCGACGACGACGTTCATGCGCAGCGGCTCCTCGCCGGTGGTCGGGTCGGTGGCCCACAGCCGGAACAGCGCCACGTTGACGAACACGTTGGGCCGATCGCTCAGCGCCGGCAGCCAGCGCATCCGCTCCATCGACAACTCGATCTGGCGGATGCGGTCGGCGAGCGACATGTTGACGGCGCGGATCGTCCCGGCGCCGATCACGCCGTCGGTCTCCAGGCCGTGGCGGCGCTGGAACGCCTTCACCGCATCCACGACCGCACCGGTGTAAACGGGCGGGTCCGACGCGGCGATCGCGGCGTCGCGCGGCAGATCGCCGAACACGCGCAGGCGCGCCGCCAGCATCGGCACACCCTCCCACGGCGTGCCGGGCTCCACCTTGCGCACGGTGCGGGCCAGGGTTGGCACCAGCGGCGGCTCGCCGCCCTTGGCCAGGTCGCGGTAGATGGCCGCCATGCGCCGCGCCCGGCGATAGTGCGGGAACGGCGGCTGCAGCGCCTCGAGTTCGTCGGCGAGTCCGCGGCCGGTGCGCGCCTCGCGGAGCCACGCCGCCATGTCGAGCGGCTTGGCGGCGATGTCGTAGCCCCAGAGCATCGTCGCCGGATCGACGCGCCCGACGTGCACGGCTTTGGCCATGCGGGCGGCGCCGATGCTCACGGCGAGGTCGAACAGCGCCAGGTCCGGGCCGGATCCGCCGCCGCTCTTGAGCGTCCGCCATTGCTCGCCGAGGGTCGCGGCGTCGTAGTCGGCGGGATTCAGGCCGTGGTCGGCGGCGGCGGCGAAGGCGGCGAGGGCCGGCTCGAGCCGGGCCAGCGGCCGGCCGCCGTCGAACCACAGCAGACGGTCGGCCTCGGCGTCGTAGAGCGTCTTCAGTACCGGCGCGACGTCGGGAATCGACCCCCAGGTGAGCCCGGGATGGGTGGCCGTGGCCAGCACCTGGTCGATGGTCGCCGTGACCTCGGCGTCGGCGGTGGCCGGCACCGGCGCGGGTTCGGCCGGGGCCTGGGTCGGCACCGCCGGCGGCTCGGCCGGCGGCGGCGCCGCCCGGCAGCCGATGGTCGCCGTGAGGGCCAGCGGGAGCGCCCAACGGCGCAGCGGCAGGAGTCGGAGAATCGGCGTCATAACACCTTGCTCAGGAAGCGTCGCGTGCGCTCTTCGCGCGGACGGTCGAACAGCGCGTCGGGGGCGCCTTCCTCGACGAGCAGCCCGTCGTCGAGAACGAACACCCGGTCGGCGACGCGGCGGGCGAAGCCCATCTCGTGGGTGACGACCACCATCGTCATGCCGTCGTCGGCCAGCGCCTGCATCACCGCCAGCACCTCGCCGACCATCTCGGGGTCGAGCGACGAGGTCGGCTCGTCGAACAGCATGACCTTGGGCTGCATGGCCAGCGCCCGGGCGATGGCGACGCGCTGCTGCTGGCCGCCCGACAGCTGATTCGGCCAGGCATCGCGCTTGTCGAGCACGCCCACCTTGTCGAGCAGCGACTCGGCGCGGGCCCGCGCCTCGGCCGGCGCCAGACCGCGCACCGCGATCGGCGCCAGCGTGATGTTGTCGAGGACGGTCTTGTGCGGGAACAGGTTGAAGCGCTGGAACACCATGCCGATGTCGGCGCGCAGTGCGTCGAGATCGGTGCCGGGGTCGTGCACCGGCACGCCCAGCGCGGTGACCCGGCCGCCGGTGGCCTCCTCGAGCCCGTTCAGGCAGCGCAGCAGCGTGCTCTTGCCGGAGCCCGACGGGCCGATGACGCACACCACCTCCGAGGGCTGCACCTCGCAGGTGACACCACGCAGCACCGGCAACGAGCCGAACTGCTTGGTCAGTGCGTCAACGCGTATCGCCGCGGCCATAGCGGTGTTCGAGCCGGCGCACGCCGTAGGCGAGCGCCAGGGTGAGGATCCAGTACATCACGGCGATGGTCAGGTACGGCTCCCAATAGCGGGAGTACGCGCCGGCGACGGTGCGGGCCGCATAGGCCAGCTCCGACAGCCCCACCGCCGAGACCAGCGACGAGTCCTTGAGCAGCGCGATGGCGTTGTTGCCCAGCGGCGGCAGCATGCGGCGGAACGCCTGCGGGAGCACGACGTGGTACATCGTCCGGCGGTAGGACAGGCCCAGTGACCGCGCCGCTTCCACCTGGCCGCGATCGATCGACTGGATGCCGGCGCGAAACACCTCCGAGATGTAGGCGCCGGCGTTGAGGGTGAGCGCCAGCACGCCGGAGAGCAGCGCGCCGTAGTCCTGGCGGAGGGTGCGGGCCAGCTCGCCCGACACGATCAGCCCGTCGGCGGGGTTCATCAGCAGCGGCACCACGGCGAAGTGCATCAGCATGATCTGGACGAACAGCGGCGTGCCGCGAAAGAAACTCACGTACACCGTGGCCGGCCAGCGCAGCAGGTAGCGGGTCAGGTGCCGGGCCGGGGCGTGACGGGCGTCGGCCAGCCGCGCCATCCCGACGAGCAGGCCGAGCAGAGCGCCCAGCGTGATGCCGATGACGGTCACGCCGATCGTCATCCGCAGCCCCTGCCAGAACAGCGGCGCGTACTCCGCGATGATGTCGGCGCGGAACCACCCGAACCAGAGGACCGGTTCCGGCTCCATCAGCGGCGCCGCGGCGGCACCCGCTCTACTGCGTGGGCAGCGGCGGCGGCTCGGTCTTGAACCACGTGCGGTAGATGCGGGCGTAGGTGCCGTCGGCGACGATCGCTTTCAGGCCGCCGTTGAGTCGGTCGCGCAGCGCGGTGTTCCCCTTCTTCACGACGATGCCGAAGTACTCCTTGGGGAAGCCGGGGTCGTTCACCGTCTTCAGCCCCTTGTGCTCCTGCACGCGGTAGGCGATCACGCCGTTGTCGCCGATCGCCGCGTCCACGCCGCCGGCGACCAGCTCCGCGATGATGAGCGGCGTCGTATCGAAGCGGCGGATGTTGGCGCTGGTGCGGCCGAACGTGCGCGAGGCGACGTCGTCGGCGGTGCTGCCGGTGACCACACCGACCTTGCGGCCGGCCAGATCGGCCAGGGCCTTCACCGGGCTCGACGCCGGCACGGCGATGAGCTGGCGTGCTTCGAAGTACGGCGCGGTGAAGTCGTAGGACTGGCGGCGGCGGTCGGTGATGGTCACGCCCGAGATGACGAGATCGAGGTCGCCGTTGTCGAGCGAGGCGAACACACCGGTGAACGGCGTGTTGACGAGCCGCACCGTGATGCCGGCCTTGCTGGCTACGGCCTGGATCACGTCGACGTCGAACCCGACGATCTGCTTGGCCGGCGTCTCGTAGGCGAACGGCGGATACGTGGCGCTGGAGCCGACGACGAGCGGACGCGACTGCGCATTGGCGGCGGCACCTTCGGCGACGAGCAGGGCGACGACGAGCGTCAGGAGGGCGCGAGCGGAGGGCACGCGCGGATTCTACCCGCTCCGCCGGGCGATCGGCGGTATCGTAAGCGGCCATGCGCACCTGCCTCCTCGCCCTCGTGTCGTCGGCCCTGCTCCTGCCCGCGCCTGCCACCGCGCAGCTCCTCGCCGCCAAGGACGGCCCGGTGGCCTACGGGCACCATCACATCAACGCCAGCGACGTCGCCGCCCATCGCAAGTTCTGGGTCGATGGGCTGGGCGGCACGCCGGTGACGATCGGCACCTCACCGGCGACGATCGTCAAGTTTCCCAACGTGCTGGTGTTCCTCACCGCCCGCGCCGCCACCGGCGGCACCAAGGGCACGGTGGTCAACCACGTCGGCTTCGAGGTGCCCAACCTGCGCGCGGCCATCGATCGGCTGAAAGCCAACGGGTTCGCCATGGCCACCCGCGCCGAGTCGCCGGCCGCCTACACCGTCGTCGACGACATCGCCTCGCCGCCGAACAGCCCGAACCGGCTGGCCTTCGTGCTGGGTCCCGACGAGACGAAGGTCGAGCTCATCGAGAACAAGGCCGTCACGCACCCGATCGTGATGCACCACATCCACTGGGCGGCGCCCGACGTGGCGGCGATGAAGGCGTGGTACGTGCAGATGCTCGGCGCCAAGCCGGGCCGGCGCGGCACGTTCGAAGCCGGCGACCTGCCGGGCGTGAACCTGACCTTCGGCGGCGCCGCCGCCGGGGAGACGCCCGTCTCCACCAAGGGCCGGGCCCTCGATCACATCGGCTTCGAGGTGCGGAACCTCGAGCAGTTCGTCAAGGACCTGGAGGCCAAGGGCGTGAAGTTCGATCGGCCCTACACGAAGGTGGCGGCGCTCAACATCGCCATCGCGTTCTTCACCGATCCGTGGGGCACCTACGTCGAGCTCACCGAGGGCCTGGCGGCGGTGCAGTAGAAGGCGGCCGGCCGCCGCGCGATCAGCAGATCTGCGGCAGGTAGTGCGGCAGCATCCGCCGCCACCACGGCCAGTCGTGGTTCACGTCGTGGCCCCAGAACTCGAGCAGGTGCGGGATGCCGCGTAAAGCGAGCACGTCGGCGAACGCCTGCGACGACTGCGGCGACTCGTAGGCGCCGCGGCCGCTCACGATCACGATCCGGCAGGCGGTCTGCAGCCGGTGCAGCGGCTCACCCGCCAGCTCGCGCAGGTACCAGGCCGGGTTGTTGAAGTAGCAGTTGCTGTCGCTGTAACCCTTCAGGTAGTCGGGCGCCAGGTCGTAGAAGCCGCTCATCGCGATCAGGCCGTCGAACAGGTCCGGCCGCCGGCACAGGCTGTTGGCGGCATGGAACGCGCCGAAGCTGGCGCCGGTCGTGGCGATGCGCACGCCGGGGTCGCCGCAGGCGTGGCGGATGTACGGCACCACTTCGTCCTCGATGTAGCGCGCGTAGAGCGCCTGCCGCCGGCCCTGTTCGGCCACCGGCACCTCGCGATCCATCCACGCGTGCTTGTTGATGCTGTCGATCGAGAACACGCGCACCTGGCCGGCGAGGATCGCCGGCTCGATCGCCTTGACCAGGAAGAAACGCTCGTTCTCCAGGAAGTCGGCGGCGGCGGTCGGGAACAGCAGCAGCGGACGGCCGCGATCGCCGTAGGTGACGATCGGCATCGGCAGGTCGAGGGCGGGACTCTGCCAGCCGTCGATCCGCCGCGGCACGCGCTCATCGAGGTACGTCATCTGGAGGATTGTCCCTTTCCGGTCAAGGCGTGAATGGGAACCGTCCCCAGGGGCCGTCGTTGGGCGACGGCGGCCGCGACGGCCAGGGCCAGCTCCTCGCCAAGCGGCGGGCCAACCACCTGCAGGCCCACCGGCAGGCCGCTGGCGTCGAGACCCGCGGGCACGGCAGCCACCGGCAGGCCGGTCATGCTCCACACGAACGTCGGCGCGATCCAGTCCACGTAGGTGGCCATCGGCCGGCCGGCGATGGTCGCCGGGTAGTTCTCGGTCACCGGGAACGGGGGCACCGCCATGCAGGGCGTGACCACGCAGTCCACGCGCGCGAAGAGGTCGCGGCACAGATCCCAGAGGCGGCTGCGCGCCTGCTCGGCCTCGGCCAGTTGCTCGACCGTGGTCTGCAGGCCGGCGCGGATGTTGTTGCCGACATTGGGACCGAAGCGGTCGCGATGCGCCAGCTGGCCGTGCAGCTGCGTGACGAACCACAGCCCGCGCAGCGCCAGGAAGGCCGGCCGCACGAACGCCAGGTCGATCGCGTGCTCCTCGACGACGGCGCCGGCGGCGGTCAGCGTGGCCGCGGCCTCGCGGCACACCCGCTCGACGTCGGCGTCGATGCCGATGCCGGCCGGGTCGGGCACATAGGCCACGCGCAGCCCGCGCGGCACCCCACGCGCCACCGCGGCCGGGAAGTCGCGGCCGGCCAGCGGCTGGCCGAGCGGCGCATCCGGTGACGGCCCGGCCATGGCCTGCAGCATCAGGGCGACGTCTTCTGGCGTGCGCGCCATCGGCCCGCTGACCTGCAACGTGTCCCAGGCCCAGGCGGTCGGCGCCGTCGGCACCAGCCCGACCGACGGGCGGATGCCGCACACCCCGCAGAACGCCCCCGGGATGCGCAGCGACCCGCCGAGATCCGTGCCTTCGGCGAGCGCGATCATGCCCGTGGCCAGCGCGGCCGCGCCGCCGCCCGTCGAGCCGCCGGCGCTCCGGCTCGTGTCCCACGGATTCAGCGTGCGGCCGAACACCTCGTTGAAGGTGTTGGCGCCGGCGGCGAACTCGGGGCAGTTGGTCTTGCCGACGATCACCGCACCGGCGGCGCGCAGCCGCGTCACCACCGCGGCGTCACGGGCTGGCACGTGGTGGACGAACAGCGGCGAGCCGAAGGTGGTGCGCACGCCGGCCACCGGCGTCACGTCCTTGATGCCGACCGGCAGGCCGCACAGGGCGCCCGGCGCCTCGCCACGGGCCAGCGCGTCGTCGACCGCCTGCGCCTCGGCGTCGGCCCGCTCGTTCAGCGTGACCACCGCGTTGATCACCGGGTTGACGGCGGCGATGCGCTCGTGGGTGGCCCGCAGCAGCTCGCGCGCCGAGATCCGGCCGGAGATCACGAGCGCACGAATCTCCGCGGCGGAGCGGTCGACGACGGACACGGTGGCCGTCACTTCACCAGACCGCGGATCGAAGGTCAAGCGACGCCGACCGGCCCGTACTCCTTCAGCTTGCGGTAGAGCGTCGCCGCGCCGATGCCGAGCGTGGCGGCGGCCTTGGCGCGATTGCCGTCCGACGCCTGCAGCACGGCCAGAATGTGCTTGCGCTCGACCTCGGCCAGCGAACACGGGCTGCCGGCCGTCGGCACGGCCAGGGCCCGCACCTCGTCGGGCAGATCGTCCACCTCGATGCGATCGCCGGCGGCCAGCACCGTGGCGCGCTCGACGGCGTTCTCGAGCTCGCGGACGTTGCCCGGCCAGTCGTAGCGCAGCAGCTGGTGGGCGGCGGCCGACGACAGGGTGAGCCCCTTGCGGCCGGCCCGCTCGGCGGTGGCAGCCACGAAGGTGCGGGCCAGCGGCAGGATGTCGTCGCGCCGCTCGCGCAGCGGCGGCACGCGCAATTCGACGACGCGCAGCCGATAGTAGAGATCCTGGCGGAAGCGCGCGGCGCGAATCTCCTCCACCAGGTCGCGGTTGGTGGCGGCGAGCACGCGCACGTCCACCGGCCGCCCCTTGTTCTCGCCGACGCGGCGCACCTCGCGTTCCTGCAGCACGCGCAGCAGCTTCACCTGCATGGCTGGCGTCACCTCGCCGATCTCGTCGAGCAGCAGCGTGCCGTGGTTGGCGGCCTCGAAGAGCCCGGGGCGATCCTGCGTGGCGCCGGTGAAGGCGCCGCGGGCGTGCCCGAAGAGCTCGGATTCGAGCAGCGTCTCGGGCACGGCGCCGCAGTTGATGGCGACGAACGGCCCGGCGGTGCGCGCCGACTCGTCGTGGATCACGCGGGCGACCCGCTCCTTGCCCACCCCGCTCTCGCCGGTGATCAGCACGGTGGTGTCCACCTGCGCGACGCGACGCGCCAGGTCCAGCACCTTGTGCATCGCCGCGCTCTGCGTGCCCAGCGGCGAGCGCAGCTTCGCCTGCGCGACGTCGTCGGGGCCCAGCGCCTGCCGGCGCGCCCGCAGCGTGCGCTCGACGCGCTTGAGCTGTTCGGTCACCTGGGCCAGCGCCGATTCCATGCACGCCTTCTTGTAGAACGGCAGGTGGTCGGCGAACGTCTCGCCCCACTCGTCGATCGGCCGGCCCACCAGCTGGCACACCGCGTCGCCCTTGCCGCGGCAGCGTTCCTCCAGGCAGTAGATGTCCTTCCCGTAGGCGCGCGACAGGTAGCCGCTGGCGAACCCGGTGAGCGTCCAGCACACCGCCTCGTCGGCGCGGCCGATGTGCAGCAGGTGCTGTTCGGCCTCGTAGCTGTCCTGCCAGATCGACACCGCGATCGGCTTCGGGCCGCGCGACGGATCCCAGCTGGCCGGTTCGACCCGCACCTGCCCCTGCAAGGTGTGCAGCCAGCCGCCGGCGCGCTTCCATTCCTCCTCGCTGTCCCACGGCAGCCCGTGCTCCAACGTCTCGGCGGTGCGCCAGCCGTGCGCGTAGCCGAAGCGGGTCAGGACGGCCCGGGCGCCGGTGACGCCGAGGGTGTCGATCAGCTCGCGGCGCAGCAGGCCCAGGGCGACGGCGTCGAGCAGCAGGGCACGTTCGCCGGCGAAGCGGAGGACGCCGCCCTTGGGGTCGAATTGGAGCAGTTCGCGGAGGTCGAGGTCTGAGGCTTTCATTAATTAGGCTCTCAAAACGATATCAGACGATATCATTTAGAGAGCCGTTTTGACTCACAATCTCTGTAAGTTGCTGATTTTTTTGAGATCAGACGTGGGCACGTCAGTTGCTCTATGGGTGGCATCGCTCGAATGTCGAGCACAACTCAGCAGTAAGGGAGCAACGACAATGGCCACGGAACGTTGGGAAATCGACAGCAGCCACTCCGGCATCCACTTCTCGGTGCGCCACCTGGTGATCGCCAAGGTGCGCGGCCAGTTCAGCCGGTGGAGCGGCGCCGTCGTCGTCCCCGACGGCGACTTCACCAAGGCCTCGGTCGAGGCGGTGATCGACGCCTCGAGCATCGAGACCGGCGTTGCCGACCGCGACGCGCACCTCAAGTCGGCCGACTTCTTCGACGCCGCGCAGTTCCCGGAGATCACCTTCAAGGCCGACCGCGTCACGCCCAAGGGTGACGACCTGACGGTGGTGGGTCAGCTGACGATCAAGGGCATCACCCGCGAGGTGGCGCTCGAGGTCGAACAGCTCGGCCAAGTGAAGGACCCGTGGGGCAACGAGCGGGCGGCCTTCTCGGCCAAGACCGCCATCGACCGCAAGGACTTCGGCCTCACCTGGAACCAGGTGCTCGAGACCGGCGGCGTCGCAGTGGGCGACCGCGTGACGCTCGAGATCGAGGTCGAAGCCGTGCGTCAGGCCGCGACCAAGGTCGCGTAGCCGGCACGGCGGTCCGGGGGCTCACCTATGGGTGAGCCCCGCGATCCGCGTCGATACCCGGCGTGATCCGCCCGGCCTCGGCACGCAGCGCCGCCAAGACACCGCCGTCAGGGATCAGCACCGGCAGAGTCTCGCACAGTCGACGTGAGCGGGACGACAACTGGGGCGGGTTCGTGCACCGGCCCAGACTGGGTGCCATCACGTCGGACTATGCTCGACGGTCAGGTGTCATCCGCGTGTCGTCGGCCACAGTGATCCGCCGCGGGCCGTTTCGAGCCACGCTCGCCCGTATTCCCGGCAAAGGTGGCTGGACCTACGTGAAGGTGCCGACGCGCCTGGCGCCGCCGGTCACGCGGGCCTGGGGCCGCACGCCGATTCGCGCCACGCTCGACGGCGTGGCGTGGACGACCAGCGTGTGGCGCAGCAAGGACGGCAGCGGGTTCCTGCCGGTGCCAAAGCGCGTCCGCGGCGACAAGGAAGAGGGCGCGCGCGTCGTCGTCGCGTTCGAGTTCGACGACGACTGAACAGCCTAGAAGGTGATCGCGCACGGCATGCCGAGGGCCGTGCCATAGCGGACGGCGGCCGTGGCCAACGCCTGGCGCTGCGCCGCGGTCGGCCGGGCGTAGAGCTTCAGCGCGATGGCCGCCTCGCGGGCCCCGATGCGCCGCTGCCAGCTGCCGGCGACGCGGCCGTCGAGGACGACTTGGTGCGGAAACTCGTTGCTCGTGAAGACCCCGAAGTTACGCGAGCGCTCCGGGTCGAGCACAGCGCCGCGATGCCGGTAGGCGATGAGGTACTCGTCGTAGTTCGGCAGCAGGAAGTCGGCGCCGGCCACCCGGTCGGGCCCCGGGGGCACCGCGAGGAGCAGTGCGGCATCGACCGTGGCGGCGCCGCGACGCGCCTCGCCCATCGTGAGCCCCGACCACCACGCGAAGTCGTGCACGGTGGCCGGGCCGTGGCTCTGGAAGTAGCGCCGCGCCAGCTCGCCGATCGCGTCGTCGCGTGACCGATCCGGCGTCGGCGGCACGCGGTCATCGACCAGGGCGTAACTCAACTGCCGGCCCTGCCGCGGGCCGCTGCAGATCACGGCGTCGACTTCGAGGTACATCACGAGGTGCGCCAACCGCTGCCCGCGCGCGTCGATGCGGCCACGGCGGCGCAGCTCGTCGGCGAGGGCCTCGCGCGTCAGCGACCGCCCGCCGGCCAGCGCCGCCTCGACGATGCGGCGGACGCGGGCGATCAGCCGGGCGTCGATCTCCAGGCGTCGATCGTAGGTGGCCAGCAGCCGGCGCAGCCGCGGGGCGGAGAGCGCCTGCATCCAGCGCAGATCGCCGGGCGCCACGAAGTGCCACGTCGGACGCAGCACGTGCGTCCGCAGGATGCGGCCGTCGTCGCAGGCGCGATCGATCGCCGCGACGGTGAGCGACCGGGCGCGCTGCGCCACGCCCCACACCGCGCCCGCGTAGTCCTGCGCCTGGACGGCACCGAGCCACGCCACTACGTCTTCGGGTCGGCGGAACGTGGAGCGAACCAGGCGCTGATTACGGAGACGGGTGGCGAGCATTCGACGACGGCCGGTGCACGTATCTTCGCAGCTTCCGTTCCACGCCGGGAGGCGCGGTTGCGGGCGGTCGGGCCGCTGCGGATAATCGGCAGTCTCGACGATGTCCACGCCCGAGGCTCCCCCGCCGTCGGACCGGACCGCGGCGGCGCCGCCCGATACGCCGCCCGCCGGAGGTCCGCCCGAGCGTCTCGAGCGCCTCATTCTGCTCCTGCAGGACTTCGGCGTCGCGCCGAGCCTGGCCGAGCGGATCACCAGCTGGTGGAAGCGCTTCGGCGGGCGCCCCGCGCTCGTCCTGGCCGTCGCCGTCGTCCTGCCGCTGCTGCGCTACGAGTACGTGCCGTGGGCGATGTCGCGCACGGTCGAGACACTGGCCGAGGGCTACGGCGTCGACCTGGCCGTGGCCGAGTGGAGCGGGTCGCTCACCGACATCAAGCTGATCGGCCACGACGTGACGATCTCGGCCCGCGGCCCGTTTCGCGAGCGCCGGCTGCTGCACGCCGACACCGTCGAGTTCGACTGGAGCCTCACTCGCGGCCTGGCCAACGGGTGGACCCGGGTGCGCGCCTGCTGGGCGCAGGCGATCACACTGCGCGCGTGCCCGCTGCCCGAGGAGGTGTTCCACCACGTCGCCATCGATCGCGCGACGCTGCACCTCGAGCGGACCATGGCCGGCGCCTGGAACACCGCCGCGGCCTTCGACGTGTCGAGCGTGGACGAGCTGACCCGGCTCGTCGAGGGCGTGCGCATTCCGTCGATCGAGGCCCGCGATCTGACCGTCACGTGGCTCGAACACCTGCCGGGCGATTCGGGCGGCGGGCTGCTGGAACAG
>CAYUAX010000132.1:0-6940 GCA_964442845.1 uncultured Bifidobacteriaceae bacterium
AATCCACGATCTACTACGTGAGGCAGGTCTCTGCCTCGACAGCCATACTGTCTAGAAACTTTGCGCTACGCCCCCCAGATGGATGGGATTTCGCCGCTCACCAAAAGGCACTTTCACGCCTCTGCGTCGGCGCCGGAGTGCCCACAGTGACCGCCTGCGGCTGGCGATAGACACCCGTCTGGCACGTAGTTGGACATCTCGCCCGTGACCACCACGCCCGGCGTGAACAAGTGGCGGCCTTCGTTCTGCTAGACGTTCTTGTTGACGAACTCGGTCTCGTACGTGCGAATGGCCGCCGCGTCGACCTGCACAGCCAAGGCAATCGCCTGCCGTTGCGCCAGGTCATCAACGGTGACCACCGTCGCGGTGCCCCGCACCATATGCGCAAAGGCGTCAGCGGCCCGGGTCGAGGGCCGACTAGTTGTCGACGAGATCGATCAGGTCCAGCAGCTGCTGGCCGTCAGCCACGGTGCCTCAACCAGGCGGGGCTGCGCAGCACGCGGCTCACGAACTGGGCCTGGGTCTTCGCGCCGGCCTTCTGCAGCACGTGTTTGACGTGCCAGCGCACCGTGTTCGGCGACACCTGCAGGGCGTCGGCGATGTCCTGCACACCTTCGCCGTTGGCCAAGCGCACGGCCACTGCGGCCTCCGCCGGCGTAAGGGAGAACAGCGTGCCAAAAGCGCGCTGTCGTCCACCGCGTCGGCGTCGGGATCGGTTACGAACAGGGCGGCCATTGCCAATGGCAGCGACCCGGATTGACCGTGGCGTATCGGCACTGCAGCCGCCCTGAGCGGCGCGCCACTCGAGGTCGATGCAGCACCACGGGGACGGGGGGAGCGGCCAGTGTCTGACCGGTCACCACTCGGAGTGCGTTGCTGAGCGCCTGCTCGATGGCTCTGGTGGCGGTGTGCGTGGCCCCTCGCATCAGCGCCTAACCGACGCCGAACGCCCCGGCGATGGAACGGAGGGCCTGTCACCACGACGAGGGCTCGACGGCGGCATCGTAGATGTCGGTGATCGCTGCCGACGGGTCTTCCTGACATGGACGGCGGCGGCGCATTCGGGCCCTAACTCGACGCCGCGCTGTAGGCGGGCTGCCCGGCGCGCTTCAGCCAAGCCGGGCTGCGCAGCACACGGCTCACGAACTGGGCCTGGGTCTTTGCGTCCGCCTTCTGCAGCACGTGCTTCAGATGCCAGCGCACGGTGTTGGTGGACAGCTCCAGCGCCGCGGCCATCTCCTGCACGGTCTCGCCGTTCACCAGGCGGGCGGCCACGCGCGCCTCGGTGGGCGTCAGATGGAACAGCTGTGCGACGAGGCTCAGGTCGTCGAGGACATCCGCCTCTGGGTCACTGACGAACACCGCTGCACTGGCACCGACCGCGCGCCCGACGCCAGCATCGACCGTGGCGCAGGGTACGACGACGACGCGGAGGGCCGACGCGTTGCTGGGTCGCGGCAGTTCCAGCGCCTCCGGGGCGGCTGTCGAGCCTCCGCCGGCCACCAAGTGAAGCGCAGCTGTCACCGCCTCGCTCAGCGCACGAGTGGCGGTGGGCGTCGCGCCGACCAGCCGACCATTGTCCAGGGCCAGACCGTCACGGCGTTGCACCATATGCTCGGCCGCGACGTTCAAGAAGAGCGGACGCCCCACGGAACTTAGAAGAACGACGCCCACTGGCAACCGGTCCAAGGCCGCCAAGGAAATGCGCGCGTCCGCCTTCGGCGTCGGTGATGCGTCGATGGACCCGGAATGCCTGACGCAGGTGAGGGGTCAGGACCTGCAGCAGGCGACGCTCGGCGTTATCGAAGTCGGGTTGCGACGCCCATCGATTGAGGGTCAGGGCCGCCACCCTGGCACCGAAAGGCTCAAGGATGCCGAACACCGCTTTCGCGCAGCCATGCCGGTGGCCGAAGTCGGCGAGCCACTCAGACCGCCCGACGACGGCCGCAGGCACGACCTCACGCCCATCGATGACGCGCCCTGGCTCCCAGTCCGCAGGCTTGAGCGAGCCGCCCCACGGGTCGAGCTGATAGTAGTAGGCCTCGTATGACCGAATCGCCTCGTCGGAGAATCCACTGTAGGCGTTGACATTCCGGCCGGTGATCGGGAACTCCTGATGGACGATCGCCACTCCCGAGGCCCCGGCCGTCAGACGAATGGCATCCAGCGCTGCGGCCCACTCGCGGGGGTCCTCAGCCGCGCGGTAAATCGCCAGAATCAGGTCGTTGAGCGAAGTGGTCGGGGTCATCTGCCGCCAGAACGCCTTCGGAAGGCCATCAAATCGAGGGGGGCATCCTGCCACGGCACTGGTTTCTGGGCCCCACCCAAATGAATGGGGCCGCTGTGTCTCGGGGTTAGACGGACTCGCCAGGGAGATTTCCAGGGAACGCCGCACCGCCTTCGTTCGGCGGCTCATCCTTATGGCCGTGCTGTTGCGGTTCCGACCCGGCTGAGGGAGGATCCGTCGACGCCGCCGTGCCACTGGATGCCCACTGAGAACCTGTTCGCGCGGATCACGAATGACATCTACGACGCCGCGCTGGAACCAAGTATCTGGCCCAGCGTGCTCGAGGGCGTCAGACGACTGCTCAGTGCCCCCACAGCCCACTTGCTCCATCACGATCACCAGAACCAAGGGGGCGTCATCGCGGCACATTCAGGCCTCGATCCTGAAATGCTCCGCGCCTATGCCGAGCACTACCACGCGCTGGACCCGTGGGCACAGGCCGCAAGGCCCGTGACTGTCGTCGCGGGTCGCGCCGTGCTCGGGCAGTCGCTCGTGCCGCACGCGGCGTTCGTGAAGACCGAGTTCTACAGCGACCTCGCACGGCCGTACGGCGTGACACGCGCCCTGGGCGGGCAACTGGATTCGGCACTCCCCGGAGTCGTCTCCGCGCTGGTCGTCAATCGTGGCGATGCGGCACCGGAGTTCACCGCGAGAGACGCCGCTACCCTGGAGCGCCTGCTTCCACATGTCCGGAGGGCCTTGACGACGTATCGCCAGTTGGGACGCCTCCGGACCGGTCAGAGAGCGCTTGCACAGACGCTCGATGTGTTGCGTGTGGCGGTCGTGCTGGTGGACCGCCGTCTGCGGATCCACTCGATGAACGCTTCCGCGGAAGCAATCGTTGCGGAGAACGACGGGCTATCGCAGGGAGACACGACCCTGCGCGTTGACGCGCCGGTCGCCCGCACCCGCATTCTGCGCCTGCTCGGCCGCCGAGACCCGACGCCGGGCCTCGACGCCCAAGGCCGAGTGGACGACTGCGTGGCGGTGCCGCGGCCATCCGGACGCCAGCCGTATCTCGTGGTGGTGGCCCCTCTGACGTCTCGCATTGGCCTCGACCTCGGTGAAGGTGCGATCGCGGCGTTGTTCATCACGGATCCCGCGGGCGTTCTGAAGCCGCCGGAGCATCGGTTGCAGCAGTTGTTTGGCTTCACCCCGGCGGAGGCGCGCGTCGCCGCCGCCTTGGCCAGCGGCTTGGCGCCAGATGGCGTAGCCGACGCGCTGCGCCTGTCCATCAACACCGTGCGATGGCACGTGAAGCACCTGCAGGCGAAAACGGGAGCATCGACGCAGGCGCAGCTGGTGCGCTTGCTTCTCGCGGCCGGGACAGTGCGCTGACCTACGAAGGCGTTCTCTCTATGCCAGCATCTTGACGACCAGCGCCGTCTGGTCGTCGGTCTGCGGCGCGTGGCCGCGGAACGCCCGCATCGCCTCGAAGATCGCCGCGACGATCTCGGCGGCCGGCCGCTCGCGGTTGGCCTTCACGATCTCGGCCACGCGCGGCGACCCGAACTCCTCGCCGCTCTCACTGAAGGTCTCGGAGATGCCGTCCGAGCAGAACGCGAAGACGTCGCCGGCCAGAGCCGGGACCACCACCTCGTCGTAGGTGGTCGTGCCGAACGAGCCGAGCGGCACGCCCGGCAGCTCGATCTGCGCGCACTCGGTGCCGTCGGCGGAGCAGCGGATCGGGAACGGCAGGCCGGAATTGGCCAGCGTCACGGTGTGCTGGCGCAGATCGAACTGCGCGTAGCACAGCGTGCAGTAGTACTCCTCGAGCTGCCGTTCGTGCAGGATGCGGTTGATCGCGGTCAGCATCAGGCCCGGGCCGGCCTGCTCCTTGGTGACGCGCTTGCGGAACGTGCGGCCGCGCACCACCTCGCCGGCGAAGACGCTGTAGAGCGCCGCCGGCACGCCCTTGCCCGACACGTCGCCGACGGCGACGATGAGCTGATTGGGCTCGGGCGCGAGAAAGTCGTAGAGATCGCCGCCCAGCTCGCGGGCCGGGTCGAAGTGCCAGGCCACGTCCACCGTGCGCAGCCGCTTCGGCAGCTCGCGCGGCAGCAGCGCCATCTGCACGCGCTGGGCGAAGCGCAGCTCCTTCTCGAGCCGCTCCTCGTTGGCGCGAACCGTCTCCCACAGCCGGGCGTTCTCGATCGCCACGGCCGCCTCCGACGCCAGCAGCGTCAGCACTTCCACGTGGCGTTTGGAGAAGGCGTTGAGCTCCGGGCTCTCGAGGTCGAAGGCGCCGATGCAGCGGTCCTTGACCAGCAGCGGCACCACCAGCTCCGACTTGGCGTCGGGCACGGCGTTGATGTAGCGCGGGTCCTTCGACACGTCGGGGACCAGCACCACTTCCTTGTGCTGAACGGCGTAGCCGAGCAGCCCTTCGCCGATCGTCACCGCCGACGTGTCGGCGCCGTCGCCGTAGCGGATCGCCACCTTGAACTCGATCATCTGCGTGGCGTCGTTCACCAGGGCGATGCCGAACGTGCGGTAGTCGATCAGCCGCTTGACCAGCTGCGCCACCCGGGTGAGCAGCTCGTCGAGGTCGAGGATGGCGCTCATCTCGCGGCCGATCTCGGCCAGCGTCTCCATCGTCTCGGCGTAGTCGCGCTCCGACTCGAACAGCCGGGCATTGGCGATGGCCTGCGCCACCGATGCCGCGAACACACGCAGGATCGCCTCGTCGTCTTCGTCGAAGGCGTTCAGGTCGCTGCTCAGCAGGTTGAGGGCGCCGATGGCCTTGTTCTTGTAGCGCAGCGGCACCACCAACGTGGACAGCGCGCCCGGCGCCACGGCGATGTAGCGCGGGTCGGTGCGGACGTCGTTGACGAGAATCGAGCGCCCCTCCTCCACCACCGAGCCGACCAGGCCCTGTCCCAGGGCGAGCCGCACCGACTTGGCGGCCTCTTCGGGATAGCCCTCGGCGTAGGCGATACGCAGCTCCTGGCGCTTCTCGTCGAGCAGGTAGACCGAGAACACGCCGAACGGCGTCAGCCGCTGGATCAGCTGCGGGATCTTCGCCAGCAGCTCGTCGAGGTCGAGCACGCCGCTCACCTCGCGGCTCAGCTCGAACAGCGTGGCCAGGCGGTCCTGCGCGGACGCACGGGTAGCGGCGGGCACGCCGGCGGCCGGCGTGTCGGGAGATGTCGGCGCGGAGTCGGTCATTGGCGAGGCGGGGACGGCTTGCCGGCGTCGGCCGCGACGTAGCGGGTCACGTAGTCGCGGATGCGGGTGAGGCGATCCTTCTGATGATAGTACTCCGTGATGCCGTGGCCCTCGCGCGGGTAGACGACCAGTTCGGTCGGCTTGCCGCGGTCCTTCAGGCCGCGAAACAGCTCCTGCGCCTGGCCGAGCGGCACCCGCTCGTCGTTGCCGCCGTGCAGGATGAGGGTCGGCGTCGTCACGTTGTCGATGTGGGTCATCGCCGAACGGTTCATGTAGAGCGGCAGCGTCTCCTTGTCGGCGATGCCGCCGAAGTAGCCGATGAGCACGCTCGGGATGTCGTTGGTGCCGTACATGCTCCACAGGTTGGTGAGCCCGGCGCCGACCATCGCCGCCTTGTAGCGGCTGGTCTGGGTGATCGTCCACGCCGTCATGTAGCCGCCGTAGCTCCAGCCGATGTGCGCCAGCTTGTCCTTGTCGGCGATGCCGCGGGCGATCAGCGCATCCACGCCGCTGTCGATGTCGTTGAAATCGCCGCCGCCCCAGTCGGCGACATTGGCGCGCAGGAACTTCTCGCCGTAGTTCGAGCTGCCGCGCGGATTCGGATAGAACACCGCCCAGCCCATGCCGGCCCACACCTGGCCGCCCTCGAGGCCGCCGACCCGGTAGCCGTTCACGTGCGCGCCGGCCGGCCCGCCGTGGGCGACGACCAGGAGTGGATACCGCCTGGCCGGGTCGTAGCCGACCGGCTTCAGCAGCACGCCTTCCACCTCGAGGCCGTCGCGGCTCTTCCAGGTCACCACTTCGGTGGCACCCAGCGCGAAGTCCCTGGCTTGCGGATTGACGTCGGTCAGTTTGACCGGCGTGGCGAAACGGGCGTCGGCGACGTAGACGTCGGCGGGCGCCGTCGGCGAGTCCATGGTGAAGGCCACGCGCGAGCCGTCGCCGCTGAACGATCCGATTTGCAGCGTGCGGTTCGTGGTGAGCGCCGTGGCCCGGCCGCTGGCGACGTCGAGCTCGAATGCGTTGGTGTAGGCGCGGTCGCCGGTGCTGAAGAGCAGGCGGCGGCTGTCAGCGCTCCAGTGCAGCGTGCCGGGGTCCACGGCAAGGCTGCCGGTGGCGTCGCGGGTCTGCTTCGTGGCGACGTCGTAGACCAGCACGCGCGACTGCGCGACGGTGCCGCGCGGGGTGCCGTCGCCGATGGGCGGCGCGGTGACCAGTTCGGCGAGGTAGGCGAGGCGCTTGCCGTCGGGCGAGAAGCGCGGCCCGGTGTCGGGCCCGAAGTTGGTCGAGATCTTCTCGGTGGTCTTCGCGCGCGTGTCGGCCACGTAGATGTCGCGGCGGCCGTCGCGCAACAGCGGCGTGGTCCAGCCGCTGAACGCGACGTGGACGTTGTCGGCCGACCACGACACGGCGCCGTTGACCGTGAAGTCGGTCCCGGAGGTGACGCGCGTCGCCGTCCGCGTCGCCACGTCCACCACCCAGAGG
>CAYUAX010000132.1:6950-13884 GCA_964442845.1 uncultured Bifidobacteriaceae bacterium
GGCGCGGACCGCCGCCTGCTGGTCGGCGCTGCGCGGGTCGCTCATCGTGAACGCGATGGTCTTCGCGTCCGGCGACCAGGCGTAGTTCAGGACGCTCTCGGCGCCGTCGGTGATCGACCAGGCCTCGCCGCCGTCGGCGCGCATCAGCCACAGCCGCGTCTTCGGCTCGTCGTCGCCCTGCGGGCCGCGCGCCGACACGAAGCTGATCAGGCGCCCATCGGGCGACCAGCCGGGCAGCGTGTCGCCCCGTTCGCCGACGGTGAACTGCCGGGCCGGCGCGCGGCCGTCGGCGCGGACGTACCAGACGTGGGTGCGCGGGTCCTTGCGAACGGCGCCGCGTTCGGTCCGCTCGCGCCACGTCCGCACGGTGAACAGCACCGCCGACCCGTCGGGCGAGATGGCCGGCGCGCCGCCGTTGAAGGCGGTGCCGACGGCCTTCAGGTCGAGCACGTCGTCGACGGTGACCGGCCGGGGCTGGGCGAGCGCGGGCAGCGCCGTGCACGACATGGCGGCGAGCAGAAGGGCGATGCGCATGGGTCCTCCGCAGGTGGGCGGCGAGGGAAGCGGGAAGTATAGCCCCGGCGTGGACCACGTGGGATACTGGAGCCCGCGTGTCCACGCTGACGCTGCCCCTCGACCACGCGGCCATCGCCCGCATCCTGCCGCACCGGTATCCGTTCCTGCTGGTCGACCGGATCACCGAGTTCGAGCCCGACACGCGGATCGTCGGCCTGAAGAACGTCACCGCCAGCGAGCGCTTCCTGACGCCGCCCGACGACCGCGGCCAGCGCTTCCTGCCGCCCACGGTGCTCACCGAGGCCGTGGCCCAGGTGGGTGGCATCCTCATCCTGTCGAAGCCCGAGAACGCCGGCCACCTGATCTACTTCCGCGGCATCGAACGGGCGCGGTTCCGCGGTGCCGCCAACCTCGGCGACACCGTGGAGATCGAGGCCCGCGTCATCCGTCTGCGCAGCCGCATGGGCGTGCTGAGCGGCCATGCCCGCGTCGGTGATCGGATGCTGCTGCAGGGCACGATGACGTTCGCGCTGGGCCCCAAGGCCGACGGGTCGGCCGGCGCCGAGGGGTAACGTGTCCGTGGCCGGACCGGTGCGCGCGCTGGTCTGGCTTGCCCTCGCGACCGCGGTGGCAATCGCCAGCGCTTGTGAGAACGCCGAGCCCCCGACGCGGCCGTCCGCCGCCAAGCCGCAGTACGTACCCCTCGACGTGCGATGCACGGCAGACGCCGCGCTTCGCTGCACCGTGCAACGGTTCGGCGAGGGCGATCTCACGGCCCGTGCCGAGTGGTTCGCCACCGACGTGATGTGGGTTGGCGGCGTCGATGCCCGCGTGCGGTTCCCGGCGCCTGGTGTGCCGCAAGCCAGCGAACCCGTCACGGCGTACATCGCTGCCCGCGTCGGCGGCGACACGCGGGCCTCGTTGTTCTCGTTCGAGATGGCGCCTGGCGCGCGACCGGTGCCGCATGCCACCTTCTCGGGCTACGTGTTCGACGGCGATACCGGCTTCGTCGGGGTCAGTGGCGTCGCGATCCGTCTCGAAGGCGACGGGATCGCGCCACAGACAGCGACGACCGACGTGAATGGACGCTACGCGTTCACCCACGTCCGGGTCGGTGTGCCGCTGACAATCGCCGCCTCGCGCGACGGATTCGCCCCGCAGACGGCGCGCGTCGACGGCATCAGGCCCACCCCTGATGGGAACTCCCCCGAGGTGTCGTCCGCGGTGCAGCACTTCCGCCTGGTCCGGCGACCGTGACGCGAGGTGACGCCCGTCCTTTCCTTGGCAGCGGACACGACCGCCGCAATGCCGTCCGGCCCGGCGACTGACGGCGTCAGTCGTTCGTCGTCGCCCCGCGGTACAGCACCCGCCCCAGCCGCTTGTGCCAGGGCGTGAACGCCGGATCGACGCCGCTCTCCTGCAACGCCTGCCGCACCTGGTTCAGCCGTGCGTCGAGCTCGTCCACCGACGCCAGGATGAACGCCTCGACGCTCTTCGGCTCCACCGGCGAGCCGCGGTCGCGGCTGCCGTGGTGCGACAGCACCAGGTGTTCGAGCTCGGCGCGCAGGTCGTCGGGGAACCCGGCGATGCCGCGGGCGGTGTCGCGCACGACGACCAGCCCCATGCTGATGTGGCCCACGAGATTGCCGTCGCGGGTGTAGCTGATGGCGCCCTGATCGTAGGCCAGTTCCTGCAGTTTGCCGATGTCGTGCAGGATGGCGCCGGCCAGCACGAGATCGGCGCGGGCGCCGTAGTGGCGGGCCAGCGCGGTGCCGGCCTGGGCCATGGACAGCACGTGCTCGAGCAGCCCGCCGCGGTAGGCGTGGTGGATCTGCTGGGCCGCGGGCCATTCGCGCAGCGCCGTCTCGTGGTCGGCCAGGATGCGGTGCAGGAACACGCGCAGCGGCCCCGGATCGAGCGCCGCGACCAGCGCCTGCAGCTCCACCCACATGTCGCCGATCGGCCGCGGCGCGCTCGGAATGCAGTCCTCTTCGCGGAAGCCCTGCGCCGCATCCCGGTCGGGATTGACCCGGCGAAGGCTCGTCGCCACCAGCTGCAGCTCGCCGTTGTGGACGCTGGTGCGGCCTTCGACGCGCACGAACTCGCCAGCGTCGAACTCGTCCTTGAGGCGCTCTGTGCCTTCGAACACGCGGCCGGCGATCTGCCCACTGGCGTCCTGCAGGACCAGCGCCAGGAACTCGCCGCCCTTGCCGACGCGCACGTCCTTGCGCACGCACAGGTAGAAGCCGAAGCCCGAACGGTCGGGGTCGAGCTGCGCGATGCGCGGCAGACGCGTGGACATGCGTCTGCAGCGTACATCGACCGGCGGCAGTGTGACAGCGTGCTCCGTGACCGCGTGACAGCCCGATCCCCTAGCCGCCAGCCGCTAGCCGCTAGTCGAGCGCCGTGATACAACCGGCCGCACCCATGAGCACCGCGGCCCTGCCCCTGCCCGCCTTCTGGCGCGAGGCGTCGCCCGAGGCGCGGCGGGCGCTGCTGGCGGCGTCGCTCGGCTGGATGCTCGACGCCTTCGACGTGATGCTCTACTCGCTCGTGCTGGCGGAGCTGGTGCGCGCGTTCGGCATCACGCTCACGACGGCGGGGTACCTCGGTTCGCTCACCCTGGCCGCCTCCGCGGTCGGCGGCGTGCTGTTCGGCGTCGCCGCCGATCGCCTCGGCCGCACGCGCGCGCTGTCGCTCAGCATCCTGCTCTACTCGATCTTCACGGCGGCCTGTGGCCTGGCCACGTCGGTCCAGATGCTGGCGGTGTTCCGGGTGCTGCTCGGCCTGGGCATGGGCGGCGAGTGGGCCAGCGGGGCGGCGCTGGTCTCCGAGACGTGGCCGGCCGAGCATCGCGGCAAGGCGCTGGGCCTGATGCAGAGCTGCTGGGCCATCGGCTACGGGCTGGCGGCGGTGGTGACGGCGCTGGTGCTGCCGCGCTTCGGCTGGCGGGCGGTGTTCTTCGTCGGGGTCCTGCCGGCGCTGCTCACGTGGTGGATCCGGCGGCGGGTGCCCGAGCCCGAGGCGTGGCTCCAGGCCACGCGAACACGAGACGGCAGGGCTGACGCCCTGCCCAACGGCCGGCGGGGGGCCGGCGGGGCGTTCTCGGCGCTGCTCGGCGAGCGGCTGCCCCTCACCGTGGTCCTCACGCTGATGAACGCCGCCACGATGTTCGCCTGGTGGGGCTTCAACCTGTGGATTCCGGCCTACCTGTCGCTCCCGCCCGAGCGCGGTGGGATGGGGCTCTCCACTGCCGCCATGGCCAACTTCGTGGTCGTGATGCAGGTCGGGATGTGGCTGGGCTACGTGACCTTCGGGTTCGTCAGCGACGCCCTGGGCCGCAAGCCCACCTACGTCGTCTACCTGCTGGCGGCGGCCGCCCTGATGGGCGCCTATGCCGTCACCCGCGACGCCCGGACGCTGCTCGTGCTGGGGCCCTTCGTGGCGTTCTTCGGCACCGGCTACTTCAGCGGCTTCGGCGCCATCACCGCCGAGCTGTATCCGACCGCGATCCGCGCCACCGCCCAGGGCCTGACTTACAACATTGGTCGGATCGCCAGCGCGCTGGCGCCGTTCGTCGTCGGCTCGCTGGCCACGACGCGCGGGTTCGGCACGGCCTTCACGGTGGCCGCCGCGGCGTTCCTGGTCGCCGCCGTGCTCTGGCGGTGGATTCCCGAGACGCGCGGCCGCGCGCTGGCCTGAAATCCCCGGGATTTCCGCCCTCGAATCGCCGCGGCGCTGCTACAGTATCGACATGACGACGAAGGGCTTTCGACTCGCGGTCGTCGCCGCGGCACTGTCGGTGTCGGCGGTGGGCGTGCTGGTGGCGCGCCAGGGCGGCGCACCGGCCAAGACCACGGCGGCGCAGGCGCCGCTGCCGCCCCTGAACACCGCCGGTTACGCGCTGGCCCGGCCGCTGAACATCACGCGCCAGGCCTACGAGTTCGCCGCCCGGCATCCCGAGGTGTCACGTTACGTGCCGTGCTACTGCGGCTGCGAGGCCGACGGCCATCGCAACAACGAGATGTGCTTCGTGGCGCGGCGCGACAGCAACGGCAACGTGCTCGAGTGGGATACCCACGGGTTCGGCTGCGCCACGTGCGTGGACGTGGCCCGCGAATCGATGCAGCTGTTCAACTCGGGAGCCGATCCGGCCAGCATCCGCGCCGCGATCGAGCGCAAGTGGACGCCGCAATACAGAACCAAGACGCCGACGCCGCCCGTGCCCGCCAGGAAGCACTGAGGCGGGTGGGAGACGACCGCGCCGCGGCGTTCGCCCGCCTCTTCGAGGCGGTGCACGAAGGTGTGTACATCGGCCTGGTGGGGCCGGCGTCCACCACGACGCTCGCCGCCAACCCGCACCTGAAGCTGGTGCTCGGGTATCCGCCGGAAACGATCGAGCGCGAGGTGCGGCCGTTCGACGCGTCGCGTTTCGCCGACGAGCAGGCCCGCACGGCGTTCCTCGATCGGCTGTCGAGCGCCGGGGCGGTCGCCGACTACCTGCTGCGGCTGCGCCGCGCCGACGGCTCGCCGGTGTGGCTCGAGGTGACGGCCACCGCCGATCCGGCGGACGCGACGGGGGCGATGCGCATCGAGGCGCTGGTCCGCGACGTCAGCGAGCGCAAGCACCTCGAGGACCAGTCGCGCGACCTCTATTACCAGCTGCTGCAGACCGAGAAGATGGCGGCGCTCGGCCAGACCATCTCGGGCGTGGCCCACGAACTCAACAACCCGCTCGCCACGATCCTGTCGTGGGCCGAGCGGCTGGCGCAGCGCGTCACCGGCGAGGACGACCCGATGAAGCGGGGCCTCGACGTGATCCTCAGCGAGTCGGAGCGCGCCGCCCGCATCGTCCGCAACCTGCTCACCTTCGCGCGCAAGCGCCAGAGCACGCGGGCGATGATCGATCTGAACGTGATCGTCCGAGAGACGCTCGGCCTGCGCGCCTACGAGCAGCGCATCACCAACATCACGGTGCTGCCGGCGCTGGCCGCCGGGCTGCCGCAGGTGTTCGCCGACGGTCATCAGGTGAAGCAGGTGCTGCTCAACCTGCTGATGAACGCCGAGCAGGCGATGCTGGGGGCGAACGGCCGCGGCACCATCGTGATCCGCACCTGGCACGACACCGCCAAGGGCAACGTCGTGCTCGAAGTGAACGACGACGGGCCGGGCGTCGCCGAAGACGTCCAGGGCAAGATCTTCGACCCGTTCTTCACCACCAAGGAAGTGGGCAAGGGCACCGGCCTGGGGCTGACGGTGGCCTACGCCATCGTCCAGGAGCACGGCGGCCGCATCACCCTCAAGTCACACCGCGGCACGGGGGCGTCGTTCTTCGTCGAGCTGCCGGTGTCGGGCGACAGCGCCAAGGCGGCGGTGCAGCGGCGCAGCCAGACCACGCCGGTGGAGCCGACGCCGCGCGACGTGTTCAAGGGCGCGCGCGTGCTGGTCGTGGAAGACGAACCGGCGCTCGCCACGGCGGTGAAGGAGGCGTTCTCGGACGCCGGCTTCGTCGTCGATCGGGCCGGCGACGGCGAGGAAGGCCTCGCCCGCGTCGCCCAGCACCACTACGACTTGATCGTCTGCGACCTGAAGATGCCGCGCGTCGACGGGATGCGCTTCTACCGCGCCATGACCGCGGCGACGCCGGCGCTGGCCCGCCGCGTGATCTTCGTGACCGGCGACGTCGCCGGCACCGACGCCGAACGCTTCCTCGAGGAAAGCGGCTGCCGATGGCTCTCGAAGCCGTTCCGGCTCGCCGACTTGCTGCGCGCGGCGCGCGAAGCGCTGGCGTAGTCGATCACCACGCCGCGCTGCGCGGCGCGCTCGGCGGATGCCGCTGGCACCACGGTGTCGGACGCGGCGATCTCGGCCTTGGCCATCCGCGGCCGGTGCTCGAAGGCGACCACGGCGTTGCGCAGCGCCTCGATCGAGGCCATCGGCTGCGCGTCGGGGCCGAGCGCCTCGCGCAGGCGGCGCAGGGCGCGGGCGTGGAGCTGCGAGACGCGCGATTCGTTCACGCCCAGCTCGGCGCCAATCTCCTTCATCGTCACCTCGCCGTAGTAATAGAGGGCGACGACGCGGCGTTCGCGCGCCGGCAGCGTGCCGATGGCGGCGCGGACGCGGTCTTCCACTTCCTTGCGCTCGTAGGCGGCGTCGGGGCGCTCGGCCTCCACCGGCACGAGCACCTGCGGCAGCTGCGATTCGTCGAGGTTGTCGGCGCACGACAGCGGCGAGGTCTGCTCGATGGTGTTGATGCGGACGATCACCTTGCCGAGCCGCTCTTCGTCGGAGCCGACGGCGGCGGCCAGGTCGGCCAGCGACGGCTCGTGGCCGAGCGTGGCGCGCAGGCGCTCGCGGGCCGCTTCGAGTTCGCGGCGCACGCGGCGCACGCCGCGCGGCCAGGCGTCCTTGCGCAGCG
>CAYUAX010000133.1:0-13823 GCA_964442845.1 uncultured Bifidobacteriaceae bacterium
CCCGGCTTCCACCGCGACCACCGGCGTGTGGCGCGGCGCCAGCAGGTCCATCGCTTCGTGGCGGCGGGAGTCGCCGCGCCGCTCGTCGAACGAACCGCGCAACTGCGACCGCTCCACCCCGCGCAGCGGCACGTCGAGCCGGCGGCGCCGCAGGTCGTCGATGGCATCGTCGAGGTCGGGCGGGTCGCCGGATCGGCGCGGCGCGTCGGCGATGGTCGCGTCGGGGACCGCCACCGGGACCGGCGTGTCGTGCGACACCTGGCGGACGTCTTCCCGGGCCGCCGGCGGGGCCGATCCGGTCACCACGCCGATCGCCGCCGGCCGCAGCGGCTCGGCGCGAAAGGCGAGCGTCAACACCGCCATCACCGCCATGCCGACGAGGAAGCCGCAGGTCGCGGCGAAGGCCAGCGTCGCGGTGTTGCGGCCCTTCGTGCGCCGGATCACGGGAGGCCTCCGGCCACAGGTGAGTACCGGGCGCCACAGCTTGGGCGAACGCCGAGCGCGCCGAGTGCCGCCGGGACGGTGGAGCGGATCACCCGTGGTGTGGGTGCAAGGCGCATACCGGCGGCCCGGCGTCGGTGCGGGTCGTTGCAGCTACTCGGCGCGCAGCGTCACGATCGGGTCCACGCGCGTCGCCCGCCACGCCGGCACCAGCGTGGCCAGCACGCCCACGGCGACGACGATGGCCGCCACCAGCGTGAAGGTGCCAGGGTCGTGCGGGTCTACGCCGAAGAGCAGCGCGTCCATCACCCGCACCAGCGCGGCCGCCAGCACCAGGCCGATCGCGACGCCGGCCAGCGTCGGTTTCAGGCCATCGGCCACGACCATGCGCAAGACGCCGGTGGACGGCGCGCCGAGCGCCATGCGGATGCCGATCTCGCGCACCCGCTGCCGCACGGTGTAGGCGAGCACGCTGTAGACGCCGACCGCGGCCAGGGCCAGGGCCAGCCCGGCGAAGGTGGCGAGCAGCCACATCGCGGTCGGCCGCTGGCCCAGCGAGTCGTCCACCACGCGCTGCAGCGTCTGCACGCCGAGCACCGGCAGCTCGGCGTCGACGGCGTGCACGGCGCCGACCATCGCCGTGGTGAGCGACTCCGGCGGCACGGCGGTGCGCAGCAGCAGGTCGGCGCCGTTGAAGGCGAACTGGGCCGCCGGCGCGTAGACCGCGGTTTCGGAGTCGGCGGCGCCGCTGTCGAGGCTGTTGAGCTTCACCTCGCCGACCACGCCGACCACCTCGCGCGGCTCGGGCGACATCATCGTCAGCGCGATGCGCTTGCCAATCGGGTTCTGGCCCGGCCAGAAGCGCTCGGCGGTGCGCTGGCTCACGATCAGCACGCCCGGGGCGCCGAAGTCGTCGGCGGCCGTGAAGTCGCGGCCGGCGAGGATCGGGATGCGGAGCGTGGCGAAGTAGCCGGGCGAGGGCAGGCGCACCGCGACGGTCGGCTTCTCGGAGTCCTGCACCGGCGGCGCGCCTTCCACGGTGACGTACTGCGTGGACCCGCCCTGCATCGGCATCGTCTCGATGTAGGCCGCCGACTCCACACCGGGCAGCGCCGCCAGCCGCTCGCGCACGGCAGCGAAGAACTGGTTGCGGCGCGCCTCGGTGTCGTACTTCGTCATCGGGATGCCGACTGATGCGGTGAGCACCTGCTGGGCGTCGAACCCGGGATCGACGGCCCGCAGGCTGGTGAGGCTGCGCATCAGCAGGCCGGCGCCGATGAGCAGCATCAAGGCCAGCGCGACCTCCGACACCACCAGGCCCTGGCGCAGGCGCCCGTCGCCGCCGCCCGAGTGCCCGCGGCTGCCGCCCTGCTTCAGCAGGGCATTGGCGTCCTGGCCGCTGAGCCGCCACGCCGGGAAGAAGGCTGCGGCCAGCCCGGTGATCATCGACAGGCCGGCGGTGAAAGCCAGCACCCGGCCGTCCACCGTCACCTCGTGGGCGCGCGGCAGCGCCGTCCCGAAGATCGCCACCAGCGCGTTCACGCCGACGACCGCCGCGGCGAAGCCGGCGATGCCGCCGCCGAGACCGAGCAGCAGGCCCTCGGCGAGCAGCTGCTGCACCACGCGCAGCCGGCTGGCGCCGAGCGCGCCGCGCAGCGCGATCTCGCGGCTGCGGCCGTGCGTACGCACGAGCAGCAGGTTGGCCAGGTTGGCGCAGGCGATGAGCAGCACCAGGGCCACGGCGCCGAGCAGCACGAGCAACGACAGCCGGGCGTCGCCGACCAGATCCTCGTGCAGCGGGACGATCAGAGCGCCCCAGTCCTTGTTCTCGGCGGGGTACTGCGCCTCGAGCCGGCGCGAGATGGCGTCGAGTTCGGCTTGCGCCTGCGCCAGCGGCACGCCGGCCTTCAGCCGCGCCATGCCGCGGTAGTTGTGGTCGGCGCGTTCGGCGATGTCGGTGGGGCCCCAGCGCAGCGGCGTCCAGACCTGCACCTCGTCGAGGAACGACGGCGTCGGCACGACGCCGACGACGGTGGTCGGGGTGAGGTTGAGCAGGATCGCCCGGCCGAGGATCGACGGGTCGGCGCCGAAGCGGCTGCGCCAGAACGGCTCGCTCAGCAGCACCGTCGGCGCCGCGCCCTCGCGATCGTCCGCCGCGGTGAAGCCGCGGCCGAGAATGGGCTGCAAGCCGAAGATGGGCAGGAAGCTGGCCGACGCCCGCACGCTGAGCACTGCCGTCGGCTCGCCCTGGCCGGTGAGCGTCGGCTGGCCGCCGCGGTAGATGGCCATGGCATCGAACGACGTGCTCTGCGCCTCCCAGTCGAGGAAGTTGGCCGGCGACAGCGAGAACGTCCGCATGCCGGGGAAGGTGGCCTGCGGCGGCGTGTGCCACAGCTTGACGAGGCGATCGGCGTCGGCGAACGGCAGCGGCCGCAGGACCACCGCGTCGACGACGGTGAAGATGGCCGAATTGACGCCGATGCCGAGGCCGAGGATGAGGATGCCGGCGGCGGCGAAGCCGGGGCTGCGGGCCAGCGTGCGGGCGCCGTAGCGCAGGTCGCGGGCCAGCGACTCGAGGCTGGGCAGGCCGCGCCGGTCGCGGTAGGCCTCCTTGGCGTTGTCGAGGCCGCCCAGCTTCATCAGCGCCTGGCGCCGCGCCTCCCCGGGCGTCAGTCCGGCACGCACATGGTCGTCGATGTGGAGCTGCAGGTGGCTCTCGAGCTCGGCGGCCAGGTCAGTGTCGGCGCGAGCGGCGCCGAAGGCGCCAGCGAGACGGGCAAACCACGCACGGACGCTTCTCATCGGGACACCTAGGAGGAACGAATCGTCGACAAGGGATCCACGTGCAGGACGCGGCTCGCCGGAATCGCCGCGGCGAGCCCCGCGACGGCGAGGATCAATGCGGCCACGCCGGTCAGAGTCAGCGGGTCGGCGGCGCTGACGCCGTAGAGCTGTGCGGTAATCAGCGGCGACGCGGCGACCGCGATCAGCAGCCCGGCGGTGACGCCGACGGTCGCAACGGCGAGGACGTGAGCGACGACCATGACCGCGAGCCGCCGCGGCGGAGCGCCGAGCGCGAGCCGAATGCCCATCTCCCGGGTCCGTTCGGCGACCGTCAGTGCCACCACGCCGAAGACGCCGACGGTCGCGAGCAGCAGGGCGAGCAGGCCGAAGGCGACGACCAACCCCATCACGAAGCGGCGCCCGGCCATCGAGGCCGACCGCAGATCGGCCATGGTGCGGACGTTGTAGAGCGTCATCGTCGCATCGACGTCGGCGAGCGCCGCTCGTATCGCCGTGGCCAGGCCGCCGGGCTCGACCGCCGTGCGGATGACGACGAACGGCGCGACTGGCACTGCCTGCAGGTAGTGCACGTACACCTCGGGCACCGGCGCTGCGTCGAGGCGGGAGTGGCGCAGATCGCCGACCACGCCGACGACCGTGGCGCGCGGCAGCGGCGAAGCAGTGCCGAGGTGAACGACGCGGCCGATCGGGTCTTCCGCGCCGAACATCCGGGCGGCGAAGGCGGCGTTGACGACCGCCACCGGCGCGGCGTCGGCGGTGTCGGCGTCGGTAAAGACGCGGCCGCGCACTACCGGAATGCCCATCGTCGAGAAGTAGTCCCCCAGCGCGCGACGGAAGTCGGCCTCGGGCCACTGCCCAGGCCGCGGCACACGGCCCTCGACGGCCACCGGCGTCGATGAGTTGGCGCCGCCGAGCGGCAGACGCGTGACGCCGCCGACCGACAGGACGCCGGGGACGCTGCGCAGACGTGCGAAGAGCGCGCGATAGAAGTCGACCCGCATCGCGTCGGTTCGATACCGGCTGGGGGCGGTCAGCCCGACCGTGAGCAGGTGCTGTGTGCGATAGCCGGGATCGACCTGCAGCACCGCGATCAGGCTCCGCGTCAGCAGGCCGCCGCCAACGGCGAGCGCCACGGCGAGGGCTACCTCCACGGCGACGAGGGCTTGGCGCAGCCGCCGACGCCCGGAGGTCAGGGACCGTCCGCCGTCCATGAGTCGCGCCAGCGAGGGAGCGCCCCCACCAACCGCCTGAATGGCCGCCATCGCGATGCCGCAGAACACCGCGACCGCGGCGACGAAGGCGCCGACGGTGCCGTCGGCTGAGACCTCGGCGAGTCTGGGGGTGCCGGGGGGCGCCATCCGGATGAGCAGCGGCGTGGTCCAACGGGCGAACAGGAGCCCGGCCGCCGCGCCGAGACCGGCCAGCACCAGGCTCTCGACCAGCGTCTGTTGCCACAGCCGTCCACGCCCGGCGCCCAAGGCCTGTCGCATCGCCAATTCGCCCTGTCGGGCGATCCCGCGGGCCACCAGCAGATTCGCGACGTTGACGCAGGCGGTGAGCAAGACGACGCCGACACAGCCCAGGAGCAGGAGCAGCGTCGGGCGCACCGTGCCCACCGCGTCCTCGTGCAGGGAGGCCACCCGTAAGCGCCAGCCCGCATGCGTCGCCGGGTTGGCGGCGGCGATGCGGGCCCACGCCGCGCGCATCTCGGCCTCGGCCTCGCTCACGGTGCGGCCCGGCGATAGCCGAGTGACGGCGCCGAGGAATCGGCCGCCGGCATCACCGGCGCGGGTGGTCGGCGGGTCGAGCGCGAGCCAGAGGTCGATCTCCGAGGACGCCGTGAAGCTCACCGGGGCGCGCAGCATCGAGGGATATGGGAACGTAAAGCCGACCGGCATCACGCCGACGACGGTGACGGGGCGGCCACCGACCGTCACCCCGCGGCCGACAATCGCCGGATCGGCGCCGAACCGCCGCTGCCACAGCCCGTGGCTGATCACCACGGCCTCCTGTCGGTCGCCGTCGCGCAGTCCTCGACCGATCACCGCTTCGCGGCCCAGCAACGCGAAGGTACCGGGCGTCACCTGCACCGCGTGGGCATCCACGGCGTCGGCACCGCTGCCCACCGTGACCGGCACCACCCGGGTCTGAAAGGCTTCGACGCCCGTCACCGACGTCAGGGGCTCGCGCAGCTCGAGAATGTCGGCGCCCGCCATGGGGCTCGGCCCGCGGCCCAGCTCCGGGTTGTCGATCCACAACGCGAGGAGCTGGTCTGGCGCGCGATACGGCAGCGGTTCCAGCAGCACGCCCTGGACGATGCCGAAGATCGCGCCGTTGACGCCGATGCCCAGGCCCAGCGTCGTGACGCACGCCACGGCGAACCCGGGCCGGCGGCGCAGGCCGCGGACCGTGTAGCGGAGGTCCAGGCCCAGCGACTCGAGGGCTGGAAGGCCACGGCGGTCGCGATGGGCCTCGCGCACGGCGGCGATGCTGCCGAACGCCGCCAGCGCCCGCCGACGGGCCTCGGCCGGTGAACGGCCGGCGCGCAGCTCGTCGGCGACGTGCAACTCGAGGTGGCTGGCCAGCTCGTCGGCGAATTCGCGGTCGCCACGAACCGGCCTGAGGAAGCCGGCGATCCGCCACAGCCAGGCGCGCAGCGCTCTCAATTCAGTCCTCGCTCGGCGTCAGGAAGCGCGTCATGATCGCCGACGTCGCCTCCCACTGGCGGGTGTCGCGCTCGATCTGTCGCCGGCCGGCGCGGGTGAGGCGATAGAACTTCGCCTTGCGGTTGTTCTCGGACGTGCCCCAGGCCGAGCTGATCAATCCCTCCTGCTCGAGCTTGAGCAGCGCGGGATACAGCGTGCCGTAGTTGATCGCCAGCTTGCCCTGGCTGGTCTGCTCGATGCGGCGGGCGATGCCGTAGCCGTGCTGCTCGCCCATGGTCAGCAGCGTGCGCAGCACCATCAGGGACAGCGTGCCCTGCCACACCGCGTTGCGATCGGCCTGTGTCATGTCGTCGTCGCCCTCCACGCCAGCCGCCAGGCTAGTCCTATGGGGCTCCCATAGGAACAATACCGAAGGCTCCTATGGGTTGGCAATAGGTCTAGACGGCGGTACGGCCCGAAAGGTTGCCGCGAGCGCGCTCACATCAGGATGTCGTTCACCGGGGCGAGCGGCCCGCGGATGCCGGGTCTCGCCGAGCATCTCCCGCAGGTCGATCTCGATGGTGCGGCTGAGCGCCGTGATCGGCACGTCGTTGGCGTTGCCCTCGAACGGGTTCTCCGACGCCTGGCCTACCGCTTCCAGCGTGCTGAACACCCAGCCGACCAGGACACCGAAGGGGACGGTGAGCCACACGGCCTGCGGCCCGAGGCGGGCGAATTCGCCGAGCAGCCCGAAGGGCAGCGCGTAGATGAACAGCCGGACGAAGAACAGGCTGACCGTCGCGAACTGGCGCGGATACGGGAAGTTCTTGATCCGCTCGCAGCCGCCCTGACTGGTCAGCAACGCCGCCAGCTGCTGCTCGAGGGCCACGTGGGCGTTGGCTTCGATGGCGCCGCGCCCGCGCAGGTCGGCGAGATCCTCGCCCTGCAGCGCCAGCAGATGCGCGGCCCGGTTGCTCGCCCGCAGTACCCGGGCGTGATCCTCGCCCGACAGCCACGGCGCGAGCACGGCGTCGAGGTCGCCCGACTGCTCCTCGACGCTGAAGTACTTCCGCCGGTATTCGAGGTTGGACAGCAGCTGCATCGACTCCCAGGGCCGCGGTTGACGCAGCTGGTAGCGCAGCGCCGTCAGCCAGGCGATGTGGCGATGGATGAGCCGGGTGTGCGCGGTGGCGACCTCGGCGGCGCTGCACCGCTCGCTCGGCTGGACGAAGTCGCGGACCATCAGTCCCCACGTTCGGCTGGTGTTGACGATCGCGCCGTAGAGCTGCCGCGCCTCCCAGAGCCGTCCGTAGGTGGCGTTGTTGCGGAAGCCGGCCGTGAAAGCCGCCGACGTGCCGATGAGCGCGATCGGCACCCACGGCAGCGCCAGCCAGTGCCACCCGGCGAGGACGTAGAGCGCCGTCGGCACGGAGGTGATGACCAGCAGCCAGTAGATGTGGCGGCGTGTCCAGGCGAGAAACTGCGGGAGTGGGTAGTGCTCGGCGGTGTACATGTCGTCACCCGTTGAGGCGGGCCTCTTCCAGATCGAGCGTGCTCTCCACCTTGCGCAGCACTTCGTCGTCGTAGGTGGCGGCTTCGCGCACCCGGCCGAGCGCCTCGCGCTGCACCGCCAGCAGCGACTTCTGGAAGTCGCGGCCTTCGGCATGAGTGGCGTGGGCGGCGGCGCGCAGCTCCTCGAGCGCCGCCTTGGTGCGGGCGGCGACCCGCGTATAGTGGGCGTGGGCCCGCGTCACCCGCGGCGTGCCGGCGGCCGGATGCGCGGTGAGGTGGGCGACGACGGCGCCGGCCAGCTCGGCGCGCAGGGCCAGCTCCTGTTCCTCCTCCGGCACGTGGTGGTCCACGTCCTCGATCTGGATGCGGCGCACGAGCGCGGGCAGCGTCAGGCCCTGACCGACGAGCGTCACCAGGATCACCACGAAGGTGATCACCAGCAGCGAGCCGCGCAGCGGAAACGGCTCGCCGCCCGGCAGGGTCTCCGGAATCGACAGCGCCGCCGCCAGCGACACCACCCCGCGCATGCCGGCCCATGCCAGCACCGTGGGCATGCGCCAGCCGGGGCTGGGCTCGCGCCGGCCGATCGACGGGAACAGCAGCCGCGGCACGTGCGCCGCCGGGTACATCCACACGAAGCGGACGGCGATGACCAGCACGCTCACGAACACTCCGTGGCCGATCGCCTGCCACAGCTCGCCGGGACCGAGCAGGCCGATGATCTCCGGCAGCTCGAGCCCGATCAGGATGAACACCAGGCCGTTCAGGACGAAGATCAGCGTGCCCCACACGCCGTAGGCCTGCATGCGCGCCTTGTAGTCCAGGAACGAATGGGCGCGCTGCGACAGGAACAGCCCGCCGCTCACCACGCTCATCACGCCGGAGGCGTGCACTTCCTCGGCGGCGATGTACATGACGTAGGGCGTCATCACCGTGAGCGCGGTGTCGATGGCCGGCGTCGTCGGCAGGGCCCGGTGCAGGTGGTAGACCGCCGCGGCGAGCGCCAGCCCGACCAGCACGCCGCCGCCGGCGACGACGACGAACTGCTGCGCTGCCTCGGCCAGCGAGAAGTGGCCGGTGAGCGCCGCCGCCAGCGCGAAGCGAAAGACGATCAGGCTCGACGCGTCGTTGACCAGGCTCTCGCCTTCGAGGATGGTGGTGGCGCGCTTGGGAATCCGCAGGCCCTTCAGCACCGACGTGGCGGCCACGGCGTCGGGCGGGCTGATGACGCCGCCGAGCAGGAACCCCAGCGCCAGCGTCATGCCGGGAATCACCGCCGCCGTCACGTAGGCGACGATCACCGAGGTGAACAGCACCAGGCCGAAGGCCAGCATCAGGATGCTGCGCTTCCAGCGCCAGAACTCGCGCCACGAGGTGAACCACGCCGCCTCGTAGAGCAGCGGCGGCAGGAAGATCAGGAACACCAGGTCGGGCGCCAGCCGGACGTGCGGCAGCCCGGGGACGAACGCGATGGCCAGTCCGCCCAGGACCAGCACGAGCGGCTGGGCGATGCGCAGCCGGGTGCCGAGCAGCGTGAGCAGCGAGACGGCGAAGAGCAGGCCGATGACGAGCAGCAGGTCGTGGTGCAGCATGCGGCGCGGGCGCGCCCAGTCTATGTCCTACAGCAGCTGGACGACGGCCACGGTCGCGAACGCGCCCAGCGTGGCCAGTGCCAGTTCGGCGCGGTCGCGCACCGCGGCGATGCCGAGCAGCAGGAACAGCCCGGCCGCGGCCAGGCACGGCCAGTAGACGTCGTCGGCGCCTTCCTCGACCCCGCCGCGGGCCAGCTTGCGCACCTGGTCGATCACCGTGACGGCGATGTCGGTGTCGCGCTCGCGGTCGAGTTCCAGGTAGCGGCCGCCGCCGGCGGCGGCGATCACCGCCAGCGACGAGCGATCGAGGCGTGAGTAGATCGGCGCCGAGGCCCGTTCGGGGTCATCGCTCGGCGGCTCGGGGATGAATCCGCCGTTGCTGGTGCCGACGCCGACGACGTAGATCGGGATGCGCCGCTCGCGGGCGATCTGGATGGCCCGCTCGACGTCGCCGCTCCACGCCTGGCCGTCCGACAGCAGCAGGAACGCCTTGGCGTTGACCGACGGCCGTCCGGTGACGCGCTCGTCCTGATCGAGCAGCTTCAGCGCCCACGAGATGCCCATCTCGATGTTGGTGTCCCACGAGGCGTCGTCCTCGGCGCGGAACGGCGGCTCGGTGAGGTGGTCGATGAAGAAGAAGAACGTGTTGGGGTCCTTGGTCAGCCGCACCTGCGGCGTGGCGATGCGCGCGAAGGAGGTCATGGCGATGCGGTCGCCGTCCCAGCGCATGGCCTCGCCGAGCGAGCGGAGGAACGCCATCGACCGCTTCCAGCGGTCGCCGCTCGGCACGTCGGCGACGCGCATCGAGGTCGAGCCGTCCTGCAGCACCACCAGGTCGATGCCGGCGCGGCGTGTCCGCGTCGTCACCACCTGGGGCCGGGCCAGAGCCAGCACCACGCAGGCCGACGCGGCGATCAGGCACAGCCAGAAGAACAGCCCGCCGAACACCGAGAACTGCTCGCGCACCGGCACGGCGCGGTGCCGCAGATAGCGGCGCACGTCGGCGCGCCGGCGCACGAACTGCCACGTCCACACCGCCAGCAGCGCGGCCGGGGCCACGAGCAGCCAGAGGTACTCCGGCTGCCCGAACTTCAGCGCCTGCCAGTCGACGGTGGGTAACGAAAATGGCATCTCTCTGAGGCTTCAGCGTCTGGCGCGTCTTTGACCCGTATTCCCCTGGCAGGCCTGAAGGGCTGCCCTACGTGCTGCGCCCGGCGTCAGCCGCGCTTCTTGCGCGGCTCGCCCTCGCTGGCGCCCTGCGGCAGCTGCTTGCGCTCGTCGGGCCGCATCGGCACCACCACCTTGAACTGCTTCATGTCCTGGTCGGGCGGCGGCTCGCCGGGGGCGCCGTGCAGCGTCGGGCCGAGCGGCAGGTCGCCGGCCAGGCCGCGCGTCTCGGGCTCGGGGAAGGCCGGCTGCCGGCTCTGCGCGAACTGCGCCCGGACCCGCGACACGAACTCGAGGTTCCAGGCCGCCGTCTCGTCGCCCGGCCGGGCTCGAACCACGTCAGTGTAGAGGCGCACGATGTCGTCGATGCGCTTCACGGCGGCGCCCTGGTCGGCGGCGTTCTGGGCCGACCGGTAGGCGGCGTGGGCGCCCAGCTCGAGCAGCAGCGGATCGGTTTCGGCCAGCGCGCCGGCGGCGTCGCGCTGCGGCTCGAGCCGGCCGTAGCCGCGCAGCCAGTAGCGCGTCGTCGCCTGCTGCGCCCGCAGCGAGCTGACCAGCGCCTGCGACAGCCGCGGGATCGGCGCCCGGTCGGCCGTCTCGGCGGCCAGCGCCTCGTAGGTGGCGTCGAGGTCGCCGTAGCGCAGCGTGAGCAGCGACTGCTCGGCGTCGGCGGTGCGCGCTTCGAGGCTCGCGGCGCCGAAGAGCACGCGGCCGCCCAGGAACAGCGCCAGCGCGACCACCAGATATCCGACTGCGGATCTCATCGTCCCAACTCCTCGTCCTTACGGAAACGTCCGGAACTGCGGCGCCAGCAGCCGCAGCATCGCCGCCAGCACCCACAGCGCCACCGCGGCCAGCGCGTACGGCGCGAAGCGCGGCAGGCGGGCGCTGTATTCGCGCGCCTCGACCGTGCCGGTGGCGGCCCGGTCGATCTCGCGGATCGCGCGCAGCACCGCCGCCTCGTCGACGGCGGTGTAGAAGCGGCCGCCGGTCTTCAGGATGGCTCGCTGCCACAGCGCATCGGGCAGCTTGGTGTTGCCCTTGCTGATGCGCACGAAGTAGACCGGCACCTTGGCCTTCACCGCATCCGACAGCACGTCGTCGATGTTGCGGCCCGACTCGGTGACCTCGGCGTCCTCGCCGTCGCTGAAGATCACCATCAGGTTGCCCGAGGCGTCGAGGAAGTCGAAGGCGCGGAACAGCGACACCGCCTGCTCCACGGCCTGGGCGATGACCGTGCCGCGGTCGGGGAAGTTCTCCCACTCGCCCATGTTGCCGATGAGCGAGAGACTGAGCAGGATGTTGTCGTAGTCGGTGGTGAACGGCGTGATGACGTAGGCGGTGTCGGCGAACTCGATGAGCCCGACCAGGTCGCGGTAGCCGCCGTCGATGCGCAGCCGCACGAACCGCTCGGCCGCCGCCACCGAGGTGAAGAACGTCGCCTCCATCGGCGCGTCCTTGGTGGTGAGCTTGCGCGACGCGAACGGCGCCAGCATGCTCGACGAGCCGTCGATCATCAGAGCGATGCGGCGGCCGGGCCGGGTCACCTCGCGGCGCGACAGCGGCGTCGCCGGGTCGGCCAGCGCGATGGCGAAGAGCGGCACCCCGGCCAGCGCCAGCAGCAGCGGCACGTGGCGCAGGGTCGGCGTCCAGTTGCGCACCCACGAGTCGAGCATCGCCGGCAGCACCACGTGGCCGTGCCCGGTGCGCCGCCGGTTCACCGAGCGCATCACCAGCGCCACCAGCGCCACGCCGGCGAAGGCCACCGTCGCCAGCACCGCCAGGTCGCGCTCGCCGAAGACGAGCTGGTTCAGCCGCACGTCGCGCCAGTCGGCGACGGCGCGCTCGACGAAGCCCGAGACGGCGGCCAGCAGCCTCATGCGCGGCCTTGCCAGGCGGCGATCCGCCGCGTGAAGCGCGCCCATTGCAGCATCGGCCACGAGTGGCGCCAGGCCAGCGAGCCGGCCAGCTCGCCGCCGGCGGCGACGGCGCTCTCGACGCTGCCCTCGTCCGCCGCGGCGCGCCCGTAGCGGGCGGCGGTCGCGGCGGCCAGACCGTCGCGCAGCCGCTGCACGGCGCCGTTGGACGCCGCTACGGTGTCGAGATCGGCCGGGGTCAGCGCCGACGACACCAGCGCGTGGCGGCGCCGCACCAGGCCTTGGCTCAGCGCCAGCTGTCCATCGGCGGCGGCGGCGGCCAGCCCGGCCGTCTGTGCCGCCGTCTCGCCGATGGCGTAGCTGCCGACCACGCGCATGGCCGCCGCCGCCCGGGCGACCAGCGCCTCGGTCCAGCCTTCGGCCTGACGCGCCCGGGTCACCTCGCGCAGCTCGCGGCCGGCGCGCTGCAGGATGGCCCGGCCCGACACCAGCGACGTGCGCGCCTTGGCCGGCGCCCCCAAGGCGCCGTAGGCGCGGACCGCGGCGAGGGCCACCACGGCCGCCGCCAGGGCATAGAGCGCCCAGCCGAGCAGGGTGAGGACACGGGCGCGGAACCGGCGCGCTTCGAGGTCGGCGAAGGTGAGCGCGCTGGCGTCGCGGATGTCGCGGGCGCCGCCGGGCACGAGCGACAGCACGCGCAGCACCAGCGGCGGCAGCACGTAGCTCAGGTCGCGCCCCTGCGACGTGGTGCCCTCGCTGGTCAGCGTGTCGATGCGGTAGGTGAGGGCGACGCCGGCCAGCGAGACGTCCTGACCGAACGCGGTGTCGTTCAGCAGCCGCAGCTGGTAGGTGTACTGGAAGAAGCGTCGCGACGGCGTCGTCGCGTCCTCGGCGGTGGTGCCGCCCAGCACGTCGAACGGCGGCACGGCGAAGACCGTCGGGTCGAGCCGCGAGCGATCGACGACCACCGTCGTGGAAGGCGTCTGGAGCGCCGCGCAGGTCAGCACCGCTTCGAACGGCTCGCCCATGCGCACCGAGGCGCGGTCGGTGCGCCACCAGCAGCGCACCGGATCGGCTTCCACCACCTGCCCGCCGGCCTGGGCGAAGAGCGGCGCCATGGCGCCGGCCATCAGGAACAGAGCGGCGGCCGCCGCCCATCGCGCTCGTGTCAGCATCCCTATCTCTTTCGCAAACGGCGCTCGACCGCGAACTCGGCCAGCGCGATGTCGCTCTTGGTGTCGTCCAGGTCGAGGCGCAGCACGTCCAGGCCGGTGTCCTTGGCCTTGGCGGCCACCTGGTCCTGCCAGCCGCGCACCCGCTCGGCCATCCCGGCCAGCTGCCCCCGCGAGACCACCCGCGAGCGGCCGGTCTCGACGTCCACCGCTTCCACCCAGCCGGCCGACACCGACGGCAGGCGATAGGCGAAGGTCGCGTCCACGATCACCAGGAACACGTCGTGGAGCACGTTGAGGCGGCCGAGTTCGGCCAGCACCGGGTCGATGTCGTCGAACAGGAAGTCGGAGACCACCGGCACGAGCGAGGTCTTGCGCAGGAAGCCGACCAGCGAGCCGCTCAGGCTGTCGAGCCGCTTCAGCTCCTCGAGGCCGCGCTCGTACTGGTAGGCGTCCACGCAGTGGATCACCTGGCCCTTGCCGACCCGCGGACGAATCGCCTGCAGCTGGTCGAAGCCGCCCTGGAAGGTGATGAGGCCGAAGCTGTCCTGGAAGAACACCGCCGACATGCCGATGGTGGCGATGGCGCGGGCCACGGCGTGGGCGATGAGC
>CAYUAX010000134.1:0-13819 GCA_964442845.1 uncultured Bifidobacteriaceae bacterium
CGGCTGCTCGGCGAGCTCGTCGGCATGGGTATGGACGTCGATGAAGCCCGGCGCGACGATCAGGCCAGCGGCGTCCACCGCCCTCGGCGCCGCCGCACCCGTCAGATCGCCGATCGCCGCCACCCGGCCCTGACGGATGCCGACATCGGCGCGACGCCCCGGCGTTCCCGTGCCGTCCACCACGGTGTCGCCGCGCACGATCACATCGAACGTGTCCTGAGCGGCACGTGGCGGCGACGCGCTCGAGAGGCCGACGGTCAGGATCCCGATCGCCACCAGGTGCAGACGCATCGCACGAGATTATAGGTGACGGCTCACCTGTGAGACGATCGCGCCAGCACCCGTGCCCGCCTGTCTCGACGTCCGTCCCCTGCGGCTTCGCCACGTGCCCACCGCCGACGATCACGGCGCCGCCAGCGGCCAGCGGTCCACCGTGCTGGACGAGGCGAAGGGGCCCGGTGTCCTCACCGTGCGCCGTACCGCCGGCGACGACGTCCAGGACCGCCAGGTCTACCTGTCGATCGACGGCGAGGACTGGGTGACGCTGCTCTACGGCCAGGAAGTGTCGCGCGAACTGTCGCCGGGCCAACACACGCTGAAGGCCAACAACACGCTGGTGCGCAAGACCGTCGCGTTCGACGTCCGCCCCGGCGAGCACGTCCGCTTCCAGTGCATCAACAAGGCGCATTGGACCGGCATGCTGTTCATGGCCTTCCTCGGCGCCGCGGTGCTCACCGTCCGCCTGGAACGCGAGTCCCCGCGCTGAGCGCCAGCCGACGAGGCCCCCCTACGCCATGCAGGATCTGACCACCGGCCCGATCGTCCGCCACCTGGTGAACACCGGCGGGTTCATGCTGTTCACGATGGTCTTCCAGACGCTCTATTTCCTGGCCGACCTCTACTGGATGGGCCGCCTGGGCCGCGAGGCCGTGGCCGCCGTCGGCGTCTCCGGCAACCTGATGTTCGTGGTGCTGGCGCTCACCCAGATGCTCGGTGTCGGCACCACCACGCTGGTGGCGCACGCCGCCGGCCGCAAGGACCACGACGGCGCCCGTCGGGTGTTCAACCAGGCGCAGAGCCTGTCGCTGCTCGCCGGGGTGCTGTTCCTTGTCGTCGGTTTGGCGGTGACGCCGCTCTACGCCGACACGTTCGCCGCCGACGCGGCGACGGCGCGGCTGGTGCGGCAGTTCCTGTGGTGGTTCGTGCCGGCCATGGCGCTGCAGTTCGCGATGGTGGCGCTGGCGGCGGCGCTGCGCGGCATCGGCGACTTCAAGCCGGGTATGGTCGTCCAGTCGAGCACGGTGGCGCTCAACATGGCGCTGGCGCCGGTGCTGATCTTCGGCTGGGGCACCGGCGTCCCGCTCGGCGTCGGCGGCGCGGCGGCGGCGTCGCTGGTGGCGGTGGCCGTCGGCGTGGTGTGGCTGTCGCGCTACGTCGAGCGGCCCGGGTCGTTCCTCCACTTCCGCCGCGACGAGATGCGGCCCGACGGCGCGACGTGGAAGCGGCTGCTCGGCATCGGCCTGCCGGCCGGCGTGGAGTTCGGGCTGATCGCCGTCTACATGGGCATCGTCTACGTGGTGAGCCGGCCGTTCGGCGCGGCCGCCCAGGCCGGCTTCGGCATCGGCCAGCGGGTGGTGCAGGCCGGGTTCATGCCCATCGTCGCCCTCGGCTTCGCCGTGGCGCCGGTGGCCGGCCAGAACTTCGGCGCCCGCCTCGGCGACCGCGTGCGCGAGACGTTCAGGGTCGCGGCGGCGCTGGCCGTGGGCGGCATGCTGGCGCTGGTCGTGCTGTGCCACCTGGCTCCGGCGGCGCTCATCCGGGTCTTCAGCAGTGACCCCGCGGTGGTGGCGGTGGGTGAGGAGTACCTGCGCATCGTGTCGTGGAACTTCGTGGCCAGCGGCCTGGTGTTCGTCGCCTCGAGCATGTTCCAGGCGATGGGGAACACGCGGCCGTCGCTGGTCACCTCCACGGTGCGGATGCTGGTCGTCGCCGTGCCGGCGCTGCTGTTGGCGAGGCGCGCCGATTTCCGGTTGACCTGGCTGTGGTACCTGACGGTGCTGTCGGTCACCCTGCAGATGGCGGTCAGCCTGTGGCTGCTGCGCCGGGAGTTCGCCCGCCGCCTCGTCTTCCACTCGCCAAGCTGAGATCCGAGCGACAAGAACTGTGATCGAGTGTCTTGGAGTGGCACACGTCACAGCACCCGCCGGCGCGCCGTGAAAATCGCCCCCTGAAGTCGATTCGGCCCGAAAAACACAGGGTGAATCCGGCCTGGCCCAGCCTTTGCTGAGTGGTCGGGCATGGCAGAAACCGCCACCCCGTTTGCGAGGCCGACCGCGCCTCGGCCGGCCACTGACGCCGGCTTCTCGCTGGCCGAGATGCTGGTCGTGGTGGCGATCGTCGCCATCGGCTCGGCGGTGACGATTCCCGTGACCATGCAGATGGTCAACCGGGCGAAGAACGACAGCTCGGTGCTGGTGGCGCACACCTTCATCGACGGCGCCCGCGACCGGGCCGTCGCCGAGCGCCGCAATGTCGAGCTCGAGTTCCAGGCCCCCAACTGGCTGCGAACGTACCGCATCGAGGTGCCATCGGGCACCAGGACGCTGGTCGGCGAGATGCGTCTCGAGGGCGCGCAGGAGTTCCTGAGGTTCCCCGGCGTGTCCGATACGCCCGACGCGTTCGGTGCCAGCGGCGCCGTCTCGTTCACCGGCACGATGCCGGTGATGTTCACCAGTGACGGCTCGCTCATCGACTCGCAGGGCGACGTCGTCAACGGCACCGTGTTCGTGGGGGTCCCCGACCGGCCCGAGTCGGCTCGAGCCGTCACCGTGTGGGGCATCACCGGAACGATGAAGACGTGGAAATGGAGAGGCGCGCAATGGTTCGACTGATTCCGCCCCCGGCGCCGCCCGCCGCCGGCCGTGGCGACGACGGCTTCTCGTTCGTCGAGGTCCTCGTCGCCATGGGGCTGCTCACGGCCGGCCTGCTGCCGCTGGTGGCCCTCTTCACCGTCGGCGTCCAGCGGATGACGGCGTCGACGCCGATGCTGATGGCCCGCGAGAAGGCCCGCGAAGCCATCGAGAGCGTGCACGCCGCCCGCGACACCGGCATGGCGTCGTGGGCGAGCATCCAGAACGTCTCCGGCGGCGGCGTCTTCCTCGACGGTCCGCAGGCCGTCAAGCGCCCGGGCAACGACGGTCTGGTGAACACCGCCGACGACGGCGCCATCGAGATTCCCGTGGCCGAGTTCACTCGCCAGATCGCCATCACGCCGTTGACCAGCGAAATCACCGGCGCCGTCGATCTCAATCTCCGCCAGGTGCGCGTCACGGTGCGCTACAAGGTCTACGGCGCGTGGCGCGACTACGTGATGATCACCTACGTCTCGTCGTACTCCTAGATTTCGGGCCACTGTCATGCGACCCACTACTGCCACACCGCCGCGCTCCGAGGCCGGTTTCTCGCTCGTCGAACTGCTGGTGACGATGGCGATCTTCACCGTGATCATGGGCGCGACCATGACCGGGCTGTCGGACGTCATCAGGGGCAACGACACCGTCCTGCAGATGGCGAACATGAACAACTCGGTGCGCGCCGGCATGGACCTGATGGTGCGCGACCTGCTGCAGGTCGGCTCGGGTCTGCCGGCGTCCCACGCCGTCACCATCCCGAGCGGCGTCGGGGCCACGCAGGTGCGCATCCCCGGCCCCCCGGGGACGAACTTCCAGACCGCGGTGGGCGACCTGACGCTGGCGGCCGTGCTGCCTTTCCCCCGCCAGGGGCCGACCATCAACGGCGTCCAGACCGACGCGCTCACCGTGTTGATGGCCGACAACGCCTTCATCGACGAGGCCTTGAGCGCCGTGACCAACACCAGCGTCACCGTCGCGCCGGGCACGAACCTGGCGACCGGTCCCGACCGCGTCGTCGCTGGACAACTGATGCTCATCTCGAAGGGGTCGACCAACACGTTGGTCCAGGTGACCGCCGTAGACACCGGCAGCCGCGTGCTGACCTTTGCCGACGGCGACTCGCTGAACCTCAACCAGTCGGGCGCCGGGGCGGGCAATCTCACCGCCCTGAACGCCGCCGCACCGGTCGGCGACCCGGCGGCGACGCGTATCAGCCGCGTCCGCATGATCAGCTACTACCTCGAGGACAGCACCGACGCGAATCACCCGCGTCTGGTGCGTCGCATCAACAACGGCGACCCGTTGACCTTCGACAACGACCTCGGCACGGCGGTGTCACTCGATGCGGTCGACCTGCAGTTCGCCTTCGACATCGTCAACGGCACCAACAACCCCGGTGACGTCGAGATGCTCTCGACCGACCTGGTCGGTACCGGCGCGTGCGCGCCCGACCCATGCGGCCGCACCCAGGTGCGCAAGGTCAACGTCGTCGTCACCGGGCGGTCGCAGAACAAGGTGCCGCCGCGCAACACCTACCTCCACAACACGCTCGAGTCGCAGGTCAGCTTCCGCGGCATGGCGTTCGTGGACCAGTACCGCTAGATCCACGAATGTCCCCTGAGACGAGGCACGCGATGAGAACGCTGAAGCGCGACGAGTCGGGTATCGCCATCATCACCTCGCTGCTGGTGCTGATGCTGGCCAGCGGGCTGATGGCCGGGATGTTCGCCGCGTTGGTGGCCGATCAGAAGTCCCACGCCACCGACCGCGACCAGAGCATGGCCTACGCCGCGGCCCACGCCGGGCTCGAGAAGCTGACCTCGAACTTGGGCGCGCTGTTCGACGGCAACTTCGCGCCGACGGCGGCCGACATCAGCCTGATCGACGACTTTCCGCCGGCCATCCCGAACTTCCAGTTCGTCTCGCCGGGCGGCGGGACCGGCTCCGGCTACCAGATCTCGTTCCAGCCGGACCTGAATCCCGGACCCAACTTCGGCAACCCGCTGGCGACGGTCGGCACCATCACCACCGGCAACTGGGAGGGCCTTCGCGGCCTGATCACCCCCTACGTCATCACCGTGACCGCCCGATCGGCGACCGGCAATTCCGAAGTGCGCCTGCGCCGCGAGTTGCAGACGGTGGCGGTGCCGGTGTTCCAGTTCGGCATCTTCGGTCAGACCGATCTCGGCTTCCACGCTGGCCCGAGCTTCGACTTCGGCGGCCGCGTCCACACCAACGCCAGCCTGTTCCTGGCGCAGGGCAACGGCAATACGCTGACGCTCAGCGACAAGGTGACGGCGTTCGTGCAGGTGGTCCGCGACCGCCTGATGAACGGCGCCGCGATCACCACCACCAATCACACCGGCACGGTCCGCGTGCCCACGCTCATCAGCACGCCGAACACCTACCGGAATCTGTTGTCCACGGAGAGCAGCGGCACGAGCCAGGCCCCGTGCATCAGCAGCGGCAACACCACCGGCAGCAACTGCTGGACCGGCTGGCAGAGCCTCTCCACTGGCAACTACGCCACCAACATCCGGACCGAGGCTTCCGGCGCCCGCGAGCTGCAACTGCCCATCGCGCAGAACGGGGGCACGCCGATCGACCTGATTCGCCGGCCGGTCGTGCTGTCGAACGAAGACACGGTCAATCCTGTGGTGTTCTCGCAGCGCTATTTCTCGCAGGCCAGCCTGCGCATCCTGCTGTCGGACCGGGCTGCCGACATCACCGGTCTGCCCACTGTAAGCGGCGGCGCACCGGTCGAGTTGACGCGAGCCGCCTTGCTCGGAGCGGGTTGGGTCGAGGGTGCGGGCCGTGTGGTCGGAACGTCGCCAGGTGAAAACGGCGGCGAGCCGGGTGTGCTGACGCGGGTTTCGAACATCGCCGGCAATGTGTTGACCCTTCAGACCTCGACCAACGGCGGCGCCAACTGGGGCGCGCCAACCGTTGCACAGACCGAGTGGCTGAAGTGGGATCTCAACAACGCGACGGCACTTCCCGAGCTGCGGGTTGTCACCACAACGGGCACTGTCCTGAACTGCACGGGCATGAGTTCGACACAGCTCCTGGGATGCATAGCGACGGCCGCGGCGCCGATTCCGGCGCTTGCCAACAACACCGCCATCCATGCTCGGGGTGCCGCGCCCGAAGACCTCTGGTACCAGATCGCCCAGGTGAACAACAACCACGCGTCGGTCAGCTCGGGCACCAGCAACACGATCAACATCAAGAACGTCAACGTCGCCAACCGGTTCGTGTTCAGCCGAACCTTCTTCGTTGGCGAGGATCCCGTGACGTGCACAGGCTTCACGACGACGACCCTGTCAGGCTGTACGTGGAGCGCGGCCGCAACTTTGAACGCCAACGACCCCGTTTATCAAGGTGCCACCACGCCTCATGACACGCCCTACCTCCACGGCTTCCTCAAGGTAGAACGCCAGGATGCCGCTGGCGCGTGGACAGATGTCACGATGGAGTTGCTCAACCTGGGATTCAACGGTCCCAACCAGGAGGGAGGGATCTGCGCGGATCCTACGCCGAACGCCGTTATCAGACTGCAGCGCCTGCGCGACAGCGGCAGCGCGTGTTCGTATGCCAACTCCAACGATTGGCACGACTACTGGCCGTTGACTCTGTTCGACGCCCGAGAGGCCTCGACGCGGTTGTTGGCCACGAATGCCGGTATGAACGTCGGCGGCCTTTTCTCTTACGTCGCGCTCGACGTGAACAACTACCGGCGCTGGCTGAACGGCGAGATCGGCGCCACCGGCAACCAGTCGCTGAACAACAACGGCTTCATCGTCTACTTCTCGGACCGCCGCGGCAACCACGACCCAGCCGCCGTGCCAGCCGACGCCGAGACTGGCGAGTACGGCTTCGAGGACTCCCTCAACCCGACCGCGGCGGCCTGGGCCAAGGACAACGTCCTGAACCAGGGCGAGGACGTGAACCAGAACGGCACGCTGCAGAGCTACGGCGAGACGCCGTGGAACGGCGCCGGCTACGTCCCCGCCGTCAACGCCGCGGTCGCTGCCCCGGCATTCGACGTTGCGTCGCGACCGTGGACCGGCATCGCGCGCAATCGCTCCGGAGTCGGCCGCCTGGCACGTCCGGTCCTCTTCCGGCGGGCGCTGAAGATCATCAACGGCGGCATGGTCGGGGCAACCAACAACGTACCGGCCGCCGGCTTCACGGTGGCGTCCGAGAACCCGGTCTACGTGCAGGGCAACTTCAACGCTACGACGACGAGCGTCACTGCCGAGCCCAACGTCGCGACGTCGATCGTCGCCGACTCGATCACCCTGCTCTCGAATGCGTTTTCGGATGCGATGACGATGCGAGTGCCAAATGACATGACCAACCGCAATGCCACCGAGACCGGCTACCGCTTTGCCATGATCACCGGCAAAGCGCTGCCGTTCCAGCACCCGGGCTGGGGCGTGACCGAGTGGGGGTCGGACGGCGGCGTCCACAACTTCATGCGCATGCTCGAGGACTGGGGCGGGCAGACCCTGCGGTACCGCGGCTCGATGGTCAGCCTGTACTTCAGCCGCCAGTCGATTGGCCCGTACCGCGCCGACGCCAACGTGTATTCGCCGCCGTCGCGCGGCTACAACTTCGACGTCGACTTCCTGACCCCGGCGCTGCTGCCGCCCGGGACGCCGGCATTCCGCGACATCAACACGCTGAAGTTCCGGCAGATCCTGCGGCCGAACCAGTAGGGCGCGTCAGCCGGCGGGTCTGAAGACCCGCCCTACGTCGCCGGCGGCCCCGAAGGGCTGCCCTCACGTCGGAACTCACGGGCCGGACGCCGCGAACCGGCGGCTCCGGCCCGACGTCTGTACGCGCACGGCCGGTGCGCGCATTTCGTCAACGTTTGCGTTGACTTTCGCTTTTTATTCGTTTAGCCTGTGCGGCGCGCTCAGCGACGATTCCGCCGCCTGGAGGTCCCGATGACACCCGAACAAGCCAGCTTCCTCGTCCAGCAGTACACCCAGCTCATGCAGGGCGAGTTCCCGGCCACCTGCAAGGTCCTGGCGGCCGTCAAGGACGACACCCGCGACTACAAGCCGGATGCGAAGTCGCGGTCGGCGTGGGAACTGGCCACGCACCTGGCCACCGCCGACGTGTGGTTCCTCGACAGCGTGATCAACGGCAAGTTCGAGTGGGATCCCGAGAAGGTGAAGCAGGTCGAAGGCTCGTTCCCGAACGTGGCCGCGGTGGTGGCGTTCTACGAGAAGACCTTCCCGCAGAAGCTGCAGGCGCTGCAGGCGATGGCGCCGGCGGACCTCGCCAAGACGATCTCGTTCTTCGGCATGATGGAGATGCCGGCGGTGTCGTTCCTCGGCATGGCCAACAACCACGGCGTGCACCACCGCGGCCAGCTCGCCGCCTACCTGCGGGCCATGGGCTCCAAGGTGCCGGCCATCTACGGCGGCAGCGCCGACGAGCCGATGCCAGGCGCCTGAACGGCGCCCGTTCCGCTCAGCGCGCGGCGGCGACGCCGCGCGCGCAGCGGAACCCGATGGTCGGCTGTGCCGTGTCGGGGGCGGTGAAGTTCCGGTAGTAGACGGTGAGCAAACGCGTCTCGGTGTCGGCCCAGCTGCCGCCGCGGATCACCCGGTAGCGGCCGGTCTGCGGCCCGGCCGGGTTCGCCACCGGGCTGCGGCTGTAGTAGTGCAGGTCGTACCAGTCGGCCGTCCATTCCCACAGGTTGCCCGACACATCGTGAAGGCCGAAGGCGTTGGGCGGGAACGACCCGACCGCCATCGGCCCGGTGCTGGCGGCGCTGTGCGCGCGCCGGCCCGCCGCCGGCGAGCCGTCGGCCGGGATGAAGTCGTTGCCCCACGGGTAGTCGAGATCGGCGACGCCGCCGCGGGCGGCCCGTTCCCACTCGGCCTCGGTCGGCAGGCGTCCGCCGACCGACGCGCAGTAGCGGACGGCGTCGTCCCAGGTGACGTTGTAGACCGGATGGCGCTCCTTGCCGGCGGGCGGCACGGCGCCGCCCCAGTGGAACGGCGGCGTCACGGTGCCGGCCGGCGCCGTCGCCGCGAAGTGCGCGTATTCGGCGTTGGTCACCTCATAGGCGCCGATGGCGAAGGCCGGCAGCGTCACGCGGTGCACCGGCCGGTCGTCGGCCCGCTCGCGCAACTGCCAGCCGATCTCGTCCATCAGGTAGAGCCGCGTGCGGCCCATCCAGAACTCACCGGCCGGGATCTCGATCCACGTGGACACCGCGGCGTCCTGGATGGCGGCGCGTACGTAGGGCAGCTCTTCAGAGCTGCCGGGGTGGCGGAGCTGAAGCTCCGCCCTACGTGCGTCTGGCGCGCCGGAAACGGGGACGGTCCCCAGCAGCAGCGCCAGCAAGGCCGCGCGCGTCGTCATCGGCGGCCGGCGGTCAGGCAAAGAGCCCGGCGATCTCGTCGCTCTCCATCATCGCCGCGCCGCCCAGGCTCACCGTGTCCACGTAGTGATACGCGCGCCCCGACGGCGTGTTGGCGATCACCTTGGTCCAGTCGATGCCCAGCGCCGAGTAGATGGTGGCGACGGTGTTGTCCATGAACGGCTGGCGCTTGTGCCGCCAGCCGGTGTCGGTGCAGGTGCTGCCGTCGGCGTCGGTGGCGCCGAGCACGCGGCCGCCAGCCACGCCGCCGCCGACGTAGAGGCCGCTGTAGGCGCCCTTGTAGTGATCGCGGCCGGCCACCGGGTTCATGCCCGGCGTGCGGCCGAACTCGCTCTGCGCCACGATCAGCGTCTCGTCGAGCAGCGTCGTGCCCGGCGCGGCGCCAGGCAGCGCCGCCAGATCGTCGATCAGGCTGACCAGGCCGTTGTCGAGCCGCGTGCACGTGCGGTAGTGGTTCCATTCCGCCGACTTGTCGAAGATGCCGGCGTGGTGATCCCAGCGGTCGCCGTCGTAGACGTAGACCATGCGCGTGCCGGCGTTCTGCTGCAGGAGGTTGCGGGCCAGGATGCAGCCGAGGCCGAACTCGTCGTCGCCGTAGCGCTGCCGGTCGGCGTCGCTGGCGGTGAAGACCTGCGGCCAGCGCGGGTCCTGCAGCAGCTTGTAGGCGTCGTCGTAGAAGGTCTGGTAGTCGGCGGCGCGCTGGCCCATGGCCTGACGCTGACTCTCGTTGATCCTGGCCAGTTCGGTCAGCAGCCGCCAGCGCTCGCCGAGCACCTGGTTGGCGCCGCTCATGTCGCCGCCGAACGCGGCGAACACCGTGCTCGGATCGAGGTCGAGGCCGGTGGCCCACGTCGGCAGGAAGCCCGAGCCGATCGACCCGGCGCGCGCCTTGGTGAGGTTGGTGCTGACGTAGGTGGGGAAGGCGTCGTTCTCGCGGCGCTTCGGCGCCAGCTCGTAGGCGACGACCGATCCGAAGGCCGGGATCTCGCGGGCGACCGCCGGGTTGAGCGACCGGCCGGTCTGCGTGTGGTACTGGCCGTTGAAGTGGATCAGCTCCGGCGCCTGCAGCGAGCGCACCAGCGACACCTGGTCCATCCGGTCGACCAGCTTCGGGAACAGCGTGCGCGACAGGTAGAGCCCTTTCTTCACCTCGGTGACGTCGAGGTCCTTGGGCGTCCAGCGCGTCTCCTTGAAGTCCCAGGTGTCCATCGGGCTGATGGCGCCGCCCAGCTCGATGAAGATGCAGTTGCGGGCGGTGCCGCGCGGCGTCGCCGCGCCCTGGGCGCGCACGTCGAGCGGCCACACCAGGCCGTCCACCCAGGAGCCGGCCAGGGCCACGCCGCCCCATTTCAGGGCGTCGCGGCGGGTCGGCAGCACGTCGGTCAGGCGGCGGTGCATCGGTGTCTCCCGCGGGTCAGCGGCTGACCAGGAACTCGGGGCTGTTGAGCAGCGCCCACAGCAGGTCTTCGGTGCCGCGGCGTCGATCGGCGGCCAGCGTGCGCAGCGCCACGTCACGCTCGGCCGGCGCCGGCGTGCGGGCCATGGCGCTCAGGTACAGCTCGTCGACGATCTCGCCGTCGGTGCGCGACGACTCCACCAGCTCGGCGACCCGCCCTTTCGCCGCGGCGAGGACGCGGTCGTTGACCACGGTGGACTTCATCATCAGCAGCGCCTGCAGCGTCGACGGCCGGTTGCCGGTCTGCGGCGGCGTGCGGCGGTTGCTCTGGAAGAAGCTCTGCATCAGCGCGTCCACCGCCATGCCCTCGCCGCCGCGGCCGATGTCCTGCGGCGTGGCCAGCAGCTTCACCCGGCCCATGCGCTCGCCGCCGAGCGAGAACCGCATCGGCACGCCAGTCACCGCCGCCACCGCGTCGATCACCTCGGGACCGGTGAGCACGCGCGCGTAATGGCGGGGGTAGTAGGGCAGGTAGTCGTCCTTCCACTGCCCGGGGAAGCGCGCCGACAACTGGTAGGCGCTGGAGCGCAGGATCGTGCGGATGGTCCGCTTCAGGCGGAAGCCGTTGGCGGCGAAGTCCGTCGCCAGCGCCTCGAGCAACTCAGGGTGCGATGGCTGGGCGTTCCGGCCGGTGAGCTTGTCGAGGTCGAAGGCGTCGTAAGGCTCGACGAAGCCCACGGTCATCAACCGGCCCCAGATGAGGTTGACGGTGGCGCGGGCGAACTGCGGATGCGCGGTGATCATCCGCGCCAGCTCGGCGCGCGGCTCGGCGCCCGGCCGCGGCTTCTCGCCGGTGAGGAGGAACGCCGGCTCGTGGACGCCCTTCGGCCGCGGGAACTGGCTTTCGGCCAGGGTGAGGAACGGCGCGTCGTCGCCGCCGTCGTAGCCCGGGCCGAGATCGTCGACGTGGAGATCGCGGTCGACGTTGCGGCTCTTGTCGTTCCAGTTGCCGATCAGGCGGGTACGGCCGAAGAACGCCGCCATCGCGAAGAACTCGTCGCGGGTGCGGTCGGTGAGGTAGCTGTTGATGTCCTCGAGATGCAGCGCGCCGTCGTGGCACGAGATGCACGAGGTGTTGAGGCCGAGGAACACGCGGCTGACGTCGATGGCCAGCGCGTCCACGTGGTCGAGGCGGTTGGAGATGCGGTAGTCGTCCACGCTCTCGACGAAGCGGCTCTTCAACTGGTTGCTGCGGCCGATCATCGCCAGCGACGGGATGGTGGCGTGCACCTTGGCCGACGGCGTCAGCACGTCGTGGACGAAGCGGTCGTAGGGCCGGTCGACCTTGAGCTGCTCCTTGAACCAGTAGTGGAACGCGTTGGCGCCCGGCCCGGCCTCGTTCGACATGCGCAGCAGGTCGCCCCAGTGCCACGCCCACTGCTCGGCGAACTCGTCGCGGGCGAGCAGCGCGTCGATGAGCCGATCGCGCTTGTCGGGCGTGCGGTCGGCGACGAAGGCGCGCACCTCGGCCGGGCTCGGCGGCAGCCCGATGACGTCGAAGTAGAGTCGGCGCACGAACTCGTCGTCGGCGCTGAGCCCGGCGTGGGGGATGCCCGCGGCCGCCAGCCGGCCGAAGATCAGGGTGTCGATGAAGGTGCGGCGCGGGACGGGGCCGGCCGCGGCCGTGGGGTCGGCGGCGCCGGCCACCGCGTCGGTGAGCCGCGCCGCGTCACGGGCGGTGTCGGCGGCGGTGCGGCGCAGGTCCTCGTGCGCGGCCTCGAGGCGTTCGTGCTGGCTGGGCGGCGGCGGCGCGGGCGGCTGCGCCTGCGACCACAGGGACGCCGAGTACACGACCGTGGCGGCGGCGATCAACGCCGACGGGCGGCGGAGCCGGGGCATGGGGCCTCCAGCGCGCCGCAGGTCCGGGCGGCGCGTTCGGCGGCTAGTCTACCGCCAATCCGGGGGCTACCGCTGGCCGGCGAGCCACGCGGCGAACGGCGCGGACTGGCGCCGGTCCAGCGCGATGCAGCCGTCGATCCGTTCGAGTGCCTGCGTGAGGCTGCGGGCGGCGGCGGGCACCGGATGGGCCTTGAAGAAGGCGCGGATCTCGTCGGCGCGCGCGGCGGTGCAGAAGCCGCCCAGCGCGCTGACGATGTACGGCATCGCCTGGAAGTCGCCGAGCCGGCCGGCCACCGTGCTCCACTGGGTGGACAACGCCGTCCACGTCCGCTCGCGCGCCGCGCCGCCCAGCAGCTGGCCGATGAGGATCGGCGCGTCCTGGGAGCGCACGTCGGCCGAGAGCGCGAACGCGATCGTGCGGTCGGCGAGCGCCGGGTCGCTGAAGCTGGCGAGGGCATTGAACACGCGGTAGTACTGCTCCGGCGTGGCCAGCGCGGCCTTGGCGGCTGCCAGGTAGCGGTCGTAGAGCGCGGCGTCGCCCCCGGCCGCCGCCACCTGCAGCACCGGCGCGACGAACGACGGCGGCAGCGACGCCGGGTCGTCGAGATAGCCCTCGGCCAGGGTCCGAGCCCTGGCCCGCAGCGCGGCGTCGCCGGCGGTGAGGCCGAGCAGCTGCCACAGCGCGCCGCGGCGCACGTGCGCGTCGTCGCTGTCGCCGGCGCGCGGTGCTTCGCCGATGGCGTCGAGCACCGGACGGAACGTGCGGCGGAGCCAGGCGGCGTAGGCATCGCGTTCGCCGGCGTCGGCGATGGCGCCGTGGACGTAGGCGAGCCGCGTCGCCACCTCGCCGGCCACCTCCGGCGTGGTGTCGGCGGCGAATGCGGCAGCCAGATCCAGGAACGCCCCGATGTCGTGACGGCCGGCCCGCACCAGGCGCCACTCGTCGCCGAGCAGGCTGATGCGCTCGGCGGTGGTCAGCGGCGGCGTGCGCGTGGCCAGCGCCGGCAGCGCCTCGGGTTCGTATTCGGTGAAGTAGTAGCCGCGCGCGTCGGCGTTCACGAACGCCGCGCCGCAGCCGGCGGCCGTGTAGGTCTCGGTGGTCGGCGTATCATTCAAACACGACGGCTGGCCGGTGCCCGTCGTCACGCACACCGGCAGCGTCCAGGGCTGCCAGGCCGCGGGCTTCGCGGCGGCACCGTCTGCCGCAGG
>CAYUAX010000135.1:0-13660 GCA_964442845.1 uncultured Bifidobacteriaceae bacterium
ACGCTGGTCACCAAGACGCTGCTCATCGCCGGCGAGGGCAACTACGGGCCCACGCCGTCGGGCACGCGCGGTGCGATGCTGCGCGCCTTCGACAAGGCCACGGGGAAGGAAGTGGCCGCCTACCAGCTGCCGGCGCCGCAGACCGGGTCGCCGATGACCTACATGCTCGACGGCCGGCAGTACCTGGTGATCGCCATCAGCGGGCCCGGCTACAGCGGCGAGCTGCTGGCGCTGCGCGCGCCGCAGACGGCGAAGCCCGCCGCCGCCGCCGACCCGGTGATCACCCCGCTCCTGCACTCCAGCCTGCAGATCGAGCACGCCGGGAAGGTGATCCAGATCGACCCATGGAGCCAGGCCGGGCTGTCGCGCATGAAGCCGGCCGACCTCATCGTCATCACCGACGACGTGGCCCATCACCTCGACGGCAAGGCGATCGCCGCGGTGCGCAAGCCCGGTGCGCCCGTGGTCATCGCGGCGAACGGTCAGAAGGTGGTGCCCGACGGCATCGTGATGGCCAACGGCGACACGCGCGAGGTGGCCGGCGTGCGCATCGAGGCGATTGCGGCCTACGACACCACGCCCGGCGAGTCGTTCCACCCCAAGGGCGAAGCCAACGGCTACGTGTTGACGGTGGGCGGCAAGCGCATCTACGTCGCCGGCGTCACCGAGTGCGTGCCCGAGGTGCAGGCGGTGACGAACGCCGACGTGGTGTTCTTTCCGATGAACGTGCCGGCGGCGCGCATGGAGCCCGACGAGGCGGTGGCGTGCCTGAAGGCGATGCGCCCCAAGGTGGTCTACCCGTACCACTACGACCAGGAGTGGATCCGCCGACTCGACAGGGACGGCGTGCGGCAGGCGCCGACGACGCGCGGGCTGCAGGTGCTGAGGGACGGCCTGGCGCCGCTCGGGATCGAGGTGCGCCTGGCCGAGTGGTACCCGGCGCGGTGACGCCGCGCCGGGGCCCGATCAGAAGTTCACGCGCACGCCGAACATCGTCCACCAGCGGTAGTACTCCTCCTGGATGGGCCGGTCGGTGGTGCCGATGTAGTAGCGCAGCGGTGCGTTGGTCAGGTTCAGCGCGTCGGCGAAGATCGAGATGTGGCGCGTGATCCGCTGACCGAGGCTCACGTCCCACTGCACGCGATCGTCGTAGAAGACGTCGCCCGCCGCCTCTTCGCCTACCGCGTCCACGTACTTGCCGTGGAAGTTCCACGACGAGCGGGCGGTGAAGCCGAACTTCTCGTACCACACCGACACGTTGCCGATGTGCGCCGACTGCCCGGGCAGCGTCGCCGAGCCGGTGCGACCGGGGAAGTCGGCCGACGAGTCGGTCCACGTGTAGTTGGCGTAGACGCCGAGGCCATCGAACGGCGCCGGCAGCGACCGGAACTGGTTCTGGAACGCCAGCTCCAGGCCCCACAGCGTCGCGCTGTCGCCGTTCTGCGGCTGGGTCACCTCGTAGACGTCGCCGAAGTTGGCCTCGCGAACCCGGAACGGGTAGATGTAGTCGGTGAGCCGCTTGTAGAACACGCCGCCAGAGACCATGCCGACCGAGCGGAAGTAGCGCTCGGCCATCAGGTCGAGGTTGTGCGAGGTGGTCGGCTTAAGGCTCGAGTTGCCGCGCTGGATCTCGTTGTCCTCCTGGAACACCAGCTGGTAGGGCACCAGGTCGTAGTAGTTCGGCCGGGCCAGCGTGCGGGTGTAGGCGGCGCGCACGTTGGTCTCCGGCGTGATCGCATAGCGCAGGTGCAGCCCCGGCATGAAGACGCCGTAGGTGTCGGTGCCGCTCACCGGCAGCGACGCCACGTAATCGCCGTCGCCGTCGTAGCGGACGTCGAAGCCGTCGTACTCGACGCGCGTCGACTCGTAGCGCAGCCCCGGGAGGATCATCAGCTTGTCGCCGACGAACAGCTCGGCCATGGCGTAACCGGCCACGATCCGTTCCGTCGCGTCGTAGGTCGCGGCATCGCCCTCGCGGTCGAGCGCGAAGCGCGACGCGCGCAGCGAGTCGAAGAGCGCCCGCGACCGATCGGCGTCGATGCCCGGAAACGCCTGGTAGCCGGCCGGGAAGAAGTCGAGGAAGCGGCTGTTGTCGAAGCCGCCGTCCTGGAGCTGGGCGAACGGCACGGCCTGGCCGGGCGTGACCGTGCCGGTGGTGACGTCGCGGTCCTTGCGCTTGTCGCGCAGCTTGGCGCCGACCTTGACGAAGGCCGCCAGCCCCGGCGTCGTCCGCAGCGGCGCGCGCAGGTTGAACGACGCGGTCAGGTCACGATCGGTGGTGACGAACTCCTCGACCGCCCAGCTGTTCAGCGTCGCGTTGGCGGCGTTGTTGGCCGAGGGGTTGGGCTGGATGTTCTTCGGGTCGATCGACGTGGCCGAGACGTTGGGCGAGAAGCGGATGCCGGTCTGCCGGAAGACCGTGTCCACGCGGTCGGGCTGGTCCTCCTGCGACTCCGCCCAGGCCAGGCGAGTGTCCAAGGCGAGGCCAGCGCCGAACAGGTGCTGGCTCGACCCCGAGAGCGCCCGGATGTGCTGGTTCTGGTTGCGGTTCTTCAACACGTGCTCGATGCGCGAGTTCGGCGGACGGAAACGGATCCGGTTGTTGACCTCTTCGTCCTTGAACTCGTTGAAGATGCCGCGGAAGGTGAGCGAGTGCGCCGCCGAGAGGCGGGTGTCGGCCGACAGGTTCACGCCGTAACGCTGACGGACGATCGCGTAGTCGCGTAGTTGCAGGTCGGCGAGGTTGCCGTTGTCGTACTCGGCCTCGAAGTTCTCCGACCCCCGGTCGAGCGACGACCCGGTGCCGCCGACGAGCAGTCCCACACGGCCGCTGCCGAAGCGGCGGCCGGCCGTGAAGTTGGCGCGCCACTGGTCGTTGCTGCGCTGCAGGGCGTTGTAGCCGCCCGACGCCGAGCCGAGGAGCGTCGGCCGGTTGACGGCCTGGCGGGTCACCAGGTTCACGGCGCCGCCGATGGCGTCGGCGTCCATGTCGGGCGTGAGCGCCTTGGCCACTTCGATGGCCTGCAGCTGATCGGCCGGTACGGCGTCGAGGGCCACCTGGCGCAGGTCGCCTTCGGGCGCCGGGATGCGCTCGCCGTTGATGGTCATGGTGTTGAGGCGCGCCTCGGTGCCGCGCACCAGCACGTAGCGGCCCTCGCCCTGGTCGCGCGTGATGGATACCCCGGGGATGCGTGACGCCGCTTCCGCCGCGTTGGGATCCGGAAAGCTGCCGATCTGATCGGCCGAGACGACGTTGGTGATGTTGAGCGCCGTGCGCTGCTGATTGAGGGCGCTGGCCTGGCCGTCGCCGATGCCGACGCCCTGCACCTGCACCGTCTCGCTGAACCGCGTCGGCGCCAGGCTGACCTCGACGCGGACGTCGGCGTTGGCGGTGACGGTGACCGGCGCCTTCTCGTCGCCATGCCCCAGATAGGCGACGACGACGGTGTAGCTGCCGGCCGGCACGCCAGCGAGGCGGAACGTGCCGGTGCGGTCGGTGGCGGTGCGGAACGAGGTGCCGTCGAGCACCACGTCTACGCCGGCGAGGGGCGCGCCCGTGGAGGCGTCGAGCACCAGGCCGGTGATCCGGCCGCTGCCGTCCTGGGCGCTGGCGGCGACCGGGGCGAAGAGCGAGACGGCGACCAGCGTCGCCGCGAGCAGTCGATGGGTGGAACGGGTGAGCATCCCGGCAGCGTAGAGGCTGGCTCCGCAAAGGCTGTGACGCCGGCGCGACTTCGCGGTAAATAGTCACCGGCCGCGGCGACGGCGTTACCTCGCCGTCGTGGCGTCGTGACGGCACGGTGTTGCGCGGGCGCTACCGTTGGCGCGGGTTCGGGTGTTGACGGCGTCGTCGCCGTCGGGAGGATGCGGGTGGCCGTTCGCTTCGCCGTCGTGGGATTGGTCGTGGGGCTGGCGGCGGTGCAGGCGGCCGAGCCGCAACCGACGGCGCGCCACGTCATCCTGTTCCTGGCCGACGCCGGGGGGCTGCCGACGCTGAACGCCGCCAGCCTGCACGGCTACGGCGAGGGCCGGCGTCTGTTCGTGCAGCGGATGCCGCACATCGGCCTGTCCGACACGGCCACCGCCTCGCAGCTGGTCACCGATTCGGCGGCCGGGATGACCGCCATCGTCACCGGCCAGCGCACCCACAACGGCGTGATCGGCCAGGGCCCGGATGCGGTGCGCGGCGTCAAGAACGGCACGCCGCTCAAGACCATTCTTGAATACGCCGAGGAGCGCGGCCTGGCCACCGGGCTCATCTCGAACGACTCGCTGGCCGGCGCGACGCCGGCGTCGCTCTACGCGAAGGTTCACGAACGCAACCTGACTGCCGCCATCTTCCGCCAGGCCCTCGCCGCCCGCGTCGGCGACGGCGTGGACGTGCTGATCGGATCGGGCCGCCCCGGTATCACCGCCGCGCTCGCGGCCGCCGGGACGCCGCTCGACCAGATTGCCGCCGCCGCGGGCCGGCCGGTGTGGGCCGGGCTCGAGGCCGTGCCGCCCGGCGCGACGCGCGCGGTCGTGCTGCTCGACGACCCGGAGTTCGACCTCGGCGCCGCCGTTGCCACCGCCCGCCGGATGCTCGCCGCCAACCCGCACGGCTCCTTCCTGATGGTCGAGTCCGACGTCCACACCGACAGCATCCGCCGCGGGCTCGACCGCATGGTGGCTTTCGACAAGGTGATCGAGCAGACCGCCGCGTCGGCCGGGCCCGACACGCTGGTGCTGTTCACCGCCGATCACTCCTTCGACTTCCGCGTCCATCCGGGCCAGCGCGGCGCGCCGCTGCTGACCGGCGCGGCCGCCGAACGCGGCGGCGGCGCCGCCGGCGTGCGCCTGGCCCACGTGCGCATGGACAACGACCACACCGGCGAAGAGGTGCTGGTCGCGGCCCAGGGTCCCGGTGCCAGCCGGGTCCACGGGTTCATGGCGAACACCGAACTCTTCCACGTGATGCTCGCCGCATTCGGCTGGGCACAGGACGGCCAGTAGCGTGCCCGTGGCGCGATGGGGACGGCCCGGGCCGCGGCGCGCGATCGCGCCCGTCCTGGCAGCGACCCTCATCGCCGGCGCGTGTACCGGCGGCAGCGGACCGACGGCCACGTCCGGGGCGGGTGAGTCGCGGCCGCCCGCGACGACGCGCCTCGAGCCGTCGGCGGCCACCGCGGCGCTGCCGCACGACCCCGACGATCCGGCCATCTGGCGGCACCCCATCGACCCGGCGCGGTCGCTCGTCCTCGGCACCGACAAGGCGGAGGGCGTCGGCGGGCTCTTCGTGTTCCGCCTCGACGGCACGCTCGCGCAGGCGATCACGCCGCTCGATCGGCCCAACAACGTCGATGTCGAGTACGGCGTGGAGGTGGGCGGCGGGCGCGGCGTCACGGACATCGCCGTCGTCACCGAACGCAAGCAGCGCCGGCTCCGGGTGTTCGGCATCCCGCGCGACGGCGGCCCGCTGGTCGATCTCGCCCCCGCCGGCCTGGCCGTGCTGGCCGATCAGTCCGGTGACGCCGGCGAGCCGATGGGCATCGCCCTCTACAAGCGGGCGGGTGACGGCGCGGTGTTCGCGATCGTCGCGCCGAAGACCGGCCCCGCCGACGGCTATCTGTGGCAGTACCGGCTCGGCGCCAGCCCGGCCGGGCTCCAAGCCGTGTTCGTGCGGCGGTTCGGCGCCTTCGACCGGACGCCGCGGGAAGCCGAACTCGGCGAGATCGAAGCGGTGGCGGTGGACGACGCCCGTGGCTACCTCTACTACAGCGACGAGTGGGCGGCGATCCGCAAGTACCACGCCGACCCCGCCCACCCCGAAGCGGCGCGCGAGCTGGCGACGTTCGGCCGCGACGGCTACCTCGGCGATCGTGAAGGGCTGGCCGTCATCACCGGCGCCGACGGCGGCGGCTATCTCATCTCGAGCGACCAGGTGGCGGGCGGCACCCGGCTGAAGCTGTATCGCCGCGACGGCACCGCCGCGAATCCGCACGACCACGCCGAGGTCCTCACGGTGCTCACCGCGTCCGACGAGACCGACGGCCTGGACGTCACCGGCCCGCTGCCCGGCTATCCCGGCGGCCTGCTGGTGATGATGAACTCGTCGGCGAGAAACTTTCTGCTCTACGACTGGCGACGCGTGGCCGACGCCGCCGGTGTCGCTCCATGAACGGCCGTCACTGACGCTTGCGCTCCTCGAGGAGCACCTCGAGCTCGGCGAGTGCCTCCCGGTCCCTGCCGCGGCCGGCCGCCCGCTTCAGCGCAATCAGCGTCGCCAGGTCGACCACCAGTACCTCGCGGCCCTCCAGCCTGATGACCTCGGCGCCGCCCTTGAGGCGGTCGTAGTCGCCGCCCCCGGCCACCTCACCCAGCAGGTCGAGGTCGCCGTCCGCTGTCGCCAGCGTGAAGTTCAAGCCACGGGCCAACGTGTCGGTGTCGAGGACGAACGGCAGGCCGGGCGGCGCGCCACGCAGGTACGGCGAAATCGGCGCGAGCGCGCCGACCAGACGGTCGAGGTTGGCGCGGTGTCGCGCGTAGACGACGTCGAGATCGAGGGTCGTGCGCAGCGCGCCGTGGATGTTGGCGGCCACGCCGCCGACGATGATGAACTCCACCTCGGCCGCCGCCAGACGGCGGACCAGTCCGAGGATGTCGGTCATCGCGGCCGGCGCGGCGCCTGCCGCAGCACTTCGAGACCGCGCATCGCCGCCATCAGCTTCTCGAGCCGCTGCTGCGGGGTCAGCCGCAGGTTCTCGCGCAGCAGGGTCCGGTCGACGTCCTTCTTGTAGTACTCGATGACCGGGTCGGGCGGCGGCCCCCCGTCGCGTGACACGTCCACGAGGCCAGTCTACACTGCCAGCCTCGTCGGATTTGCTGGAGGCCGCGATGGTGGCTGTGTGGTGGCAGGACGTCCGGCTGGCGCTCCGTGGCGTCGCCCGGGCCAAGGCGTTCTACGCGACCGCGGTCGTGACGCTGGCCGTCGGCATGGCCGGCGCCACGGTGATGTTCACGCTGGTCCGCGGCATCCTGCTGCGCCCGCTGCCGGTGCCCGACGAAGACCGGCTGGTGGTGTCGTGGCGCATCCCGCCAACCGGCCAGGCGATCCACGTGCCGTACCGGTCGAGCGACATCGAGGCGATCGCGCGCGACAGTCGGGTGTTCGAGCGCGTCGCCGGCGTGGGCTACAACGGCGCCTTCGAGCAGACCTGGGAGGACGGCGCCCGGGTGTTCGGCGCCGAGACGGCGGTGGTGATGGGGGAGTTCTTCGCCGTCGCCGGCGTGATGCCGCTCCTGGGACAGGCGCTGACCCGCGACCACGACCGCTCGGGCACCGAGAAGGTGGTCGTGCTTTCGCACGCGGCATGGCAGCGCCTGTTCGGCGGCGCGCCCGAGGTGGTCGGGCGGACGATCGTGGCCCGGACCCACGCCTATCGGATTGCCGGCGTGATGCCCCCCGACTTCGAGTACCCCCGCGGCGTGGAGATCTGGACGACGCCGAGGGCCGTCGCCGACGGCGAGACGGTCGACGCCTACCGCGTCGGCCTGCTCCGCGACGTTGAGTTGCTGGCGCGCCTGCGCCCCGGCGTCACCCCGGCGCAGGCCCAAGCCGAGCTGACCACGCGCATCGCCGCTCTGGACGCCGCCGCTCCGGTCGGCGACGGGGGTGGCTTCAAGGATTTTCGGCCGGTCGTGCGTCGCTACAAGGCGATGGTCGTCGGAGAGGTCGATCGCATCCTCGCCGTGCTCTTCTCGGCCGTGGCCCTCATCCTGGTCATCGCCGCCGCCAACGTCGCCAACCTCCTGCTGCTGCGTGGCGAGGCGCGGCGCGGCGAGTTCGTCGTGCGGGCCGCGCTCGGCGCCGGCCGTGACCGCCTGGTGGTGCAGCTCCTGGCCGAGAGCCTGATCGTCGCGTTGGCGGCCGGGGCGGTGGCGCTCGGGCTGGCCACCTGGGCGCTGCAGACGGTGACTACGCTCGTGCCCGGCGGCCTGCCGCGCCTCGAGGCGATTCGCGTCGACGCCGGCGTGCTGCTCTTCGCCGTGGCGCTGGCGTTCGTCAGCGCGGGGCTGGCCGGCGTGGTGCCGGCTTTGGCCGCGTCGCGCATCGATCTCGTGGCCCAGCTGCGTGCCGGCGGGCGCGGGACGGCCGGCGCGCCGAGCGCCCGTGGCCGCCGGTGGCTGGTGGCGGCCCAGGTGGCCCTGGCCGTCACCGTGGTGGCTGCGGCCGGACTACTGGTCCGCAGCCTGCAGCGGCTGCAGAGTGCCGACATGGGCCTGGCGGCCGATCGCCTCGTGCTCGTCGAGCTCGACGTGCCGCGGGATCGGCTCGCCGCCTCGGCGCGCCACCGGGTGTTTCTCGACACGGTATCGGCGCGCATCGGCGCCGCGCCGGGCATCGAGGCCGTCACGCCGCTGAATGTCCAGCCCTTCGCCGGTGCCACCGGCTGGGAGCTGCCGCGCTTCACCGCCGAGGGCCAGGGCGCGGACCAGGTGGCGGCGAATCCGTCGCTCAACTTCGAGGCCGTCTACCTGCCGCACTTCGCCACGCTCGGCGTGCCGATCGTCGCGGGCCGAGACTTCACGACCGCCGATCGGCAGGACTCGCCGCCGGTGGCGATCGTGAGCGAGGCTATGGCCGCCGCCACGTGGCCGGGCCTGGATCCCATCGGCAAGCGCCTCAAGTTCGGTGGCATCGAGTCGCGCAACCCGTGGATGGCCGTGGTCGGCGTCGCCGGCACGACCCGTTACCGCGACCTGGCCACGCCGCGACCGACCCTGTACATCCCGAGCGAGCAGTTCGGCGTCGCCGCGGCGGGACGGATGGCCATCCGCACCACGGCGCCACCGGCCTTCGTCGCCGGCATCGTCGGGGACGCGGTCAGGGCGGCCGATCCGGGCGTGCGCGTGCGGCGCGTGGCCAGCTTCGCCGACCATCTGCGCGCGCCGCTGGCATGGCCGCGTTTCAACGCGCTGCTGCTCGGCGTCTTCGCGGCCACGGCGCTGCTGCTGTCGGCCATCGGCCTCTACGGCGTGATGGCCGCGTCGGTGCGTCAGCGCCAGGCCGAGATCGGCGTCCGTCTCGCGCTGGGCGCCACCGCCGCCAGGGTGCGCCGGCTCGTGTTGGGCGAGGGCCTGCGCCTGGCGGTGATCGGCGCGCTCGCCGGGCTGGCCCTGGCGTTCGCCGCCACCCGGCTGCTGCGCGGCCTGTTGTTCGAGGTCGAGCCGCTCGACCCGGTGAGCCTGCTCGGCGCCGCCGCCGTGCTGATCGCCGCCGCCGTCGTCGCCACCTGGCTGCCGGCGCACCGCGCCACGCGCGTGGACCCGATCGAGGTCCTCCGCGCCGAGTGACACCGGAGGTGGCGCCCTGACGATCGCGCGGGGCCGCTGCTATGCTCGATCCGGGACGCGCTTCCACCAGGCGTCCACTGGAGCGAACGTGGTGAGCGTGCATCGTGTGTGCGCGGCCTGCGGCCGGACCAACCGGGTGCCGGCGGCACGCCTGGCCAGCCAGGCGCGCTGCGGGGCGTGCAAGGCGCCCATCCCACCCGTGGCGGAGCCGCTCGATGCGGATCCGGAATTGTTCGACGCCGTGACGCGCGACGCCGCCGTCCCGGTGCTGGTGGACTTCTGGGCCGCGTGGTGCGGACCGTGCCGGATGGCCGCTCCGGAGGTTGCGGCGGTCGCCGCCGAGACCGCCGGCAGCGCCCTGGTCCTCAAGGTGGACACCGAACGGCATCCCGGCCTGGCCGCCCGTTACGGCGTTCGCGGCATCCCCAACTTCCTCGTCCTGCGTCGCGGGTCACCCGTCCACCAGCAGGCCGGGGTCGTCGATCGCGCGACGCTGCGGCAGTGGCTCGACGCCGCGCGCTGAGCCACCACGACGGACCGAAGGGCGGTCGGCGAAGCCGGAATCGCTGTCGCCGGATGGGCGTGGACACCGTTACAATCCGGTGTTCTCGCCTGCAGAATCCCCCTTGCCTTCAATCGCCGGAGACACCATGTCGGATACGACCGCCGCAATCAACGCCACGAACCTGGGCTGCTCGATCACCTGCAAGGACCTGGCGGCCTCGCTTCGCTTCTACCGCGACGCCATCGGCTTCGCCGTGGCGCATGCGTTCGAACACGAGGGCAAGGTCGTGGCCGCGGTGATCGGCGCCGGTGATTGCCGCATCGTGCTGAATCAGGACGACGGCAAGCTGGGCTGGGACCGCGTCAAGGGCCAGGGTTTCTACCTGCAGATCAACGTGGCCGGGCCCGCGGACGTCGACGCGGCGGCGGCGCGGATCGCCGCGAACGGCGGCACGCTGCTGGATCAGCCCGCCGATCGGCCCTGGGGGGCGCGGATGTTCCAGTTCAAGGACCCCGACGGCTTCAAGCTCGGCGTCTCGACGCCCCTGGCCTGACGCGGCCGCCCGCCTCGCGGGAGCGGCTGCTCAGTTCGAGAACGCGGCGATGCCGGTCTGCGCGCGGCCGAGGATCAGCGCGTGCACGTCGTGCGTGCCCTCGTAGGTGTTCACCACCTCGAGGTTGACGAGGTGGCGGATGATGCCGAACTCGTCGACGATGCCGTTGCCGCCGAGCATGTCGCGCGCGGCGCGGGCGATCTCGAGGGCCTTGCCGCACGAGTTGCGCTTCATGATCGAGGTGATCTCCGGCGCGGCGATGCCCTCTTCCTTCATCCGCCCCAGCCGCAGCGCCCCCTGCAGGCCGAGCGTGATCTCGGTCTGCATGTCGGCCAGCTTCTTCTGAATCAGCTGATTGGCGGCCAGCGGGCGGCCGAACTGCTTGCGGTCGAGCACGTAGTCGCGGGCGCGGAACCAGCAGTCCTCGGCGGCGCCGAGCGCGCCCCAGCAGATGCCGTAGCGGGCGCTGTTGAGGCACGTGAACGGCCCTTTCAGGCCGCGCACCTCGGGGAAGGCGTTCTCCTCGGGGCAGAACACGTTGTCCATCACGATCTCGCCGGTGACGCTGGTGCGCAGGCCGACTTTGCCGTGGGTCGGCGGCGCCGTCAGCCCCTTCCAGCCCTTCTCCAGGACGAAGCCGCGGATCTTGCCCTCGTCGTCCTTGGCCCACACGATGAACACGTCGGCGATCGGGCTGTTCGAGATCCAGGCCTTGGTGCCGGTCAGGGCGTAGCCGCCGTCGACCTTCCGGGCGCGCGTGGTCATGCTGCCGGGATCGGACCCGGCGTTGGGCTCGGTGAGCCCGAAGCAGCCGATCCACTCGCCGGTGGCGAGCTTGGGCAGGAACTTCTGCTTGAGCGCCTCGGTGCCGAACTCGTTGATCGGCACCATCACCAGCGAGCCCTGCACGCTCATCATCGAGCGGAAGCCCGAGTCGACGCGCTCCACTTCGCGCGCCACCAGGCCATAGCTCACGTAGCCCATGCCGGCGCCGCCGTACTGCTCGGGGATGACGATGCCCAGCAGATCGAGCGCGCCCATCTCGCGGAAGATCGCCGGGTCGGGCTTCTCGCTGCGGAACATCTCGAGCGCGCGCGGGGCCAGTTTCTCCTGGCAATAAGCGCGCGCCGTGTCGCGCACCATCCGCTCGTCGTCGGTGAGCTGCCGATCGAGCAGCAGCGGGTCGTCCCAGTGGAAGCGCGTCTCGGCCTTGGTCATCGGTGCCATCCGCCAGTCATTCTAGCCGCTAGCCGCTAGCCGCTAGCCGCCAGCCTCTGACGGATTACTTCGTCGCCGGTGGGCAGGTCGTCGACAGCATCGTCACCGAGGTGACGTTCAGCCGGCTGGTCGGCGCGGCCTTCACGTAGAGGCCCTTGACCAGCACGTTGTGGCCTTTGTGGCTCGGCAGGTCGAACTCCGAGATGCCGATCAACTGGAAGCGCAGCGTGCCGGCCATCGGCCCTTTGTACGGCTGCCCGGCCGGCGGCGCGTTGGCGATGCTCGGCACCGGTTCGGTGGCGTTGGTCAGGAGCCAGGTTCCGGCTGGCTGCTCGGCGACGCAGCCGGCCACCGCTACGACCGGCACCTTGCCAGGGCCGGGCGGCGTCTGTGCGTGGGCAAGCGCGCCCGCGCCGGCGATCAGCGCCGCGACGAGCGCGGCGGGCACGGAGCGACTCATCGCGACGCCCCCTCCTTGCGCCACCAGGGATTACCGAAGTTGGTGAAGGGGCCGCCGTCCACCGACAGGTTGCTCTGCACCCGGTAATTGTAGGGCGACAACAGGCGCATGATGCTGTTCAGCCGCACCGACTGGCCCTTCACCGTGAACGGCTCGCCGTCGAGGCGGATGGTGAACTGGCCGCCGAGGTCGCCGTTCACCGTGCCCTTCTGCGTGAAGGCGAAGCCACGGCTGTCCTTCACCGTGCGGCTGATGCCGTGCTTCTCGCGGTCGTACTCGAACACTTCCTCGATGGTGAACTTGCCGGCCGAGTTCTCGGCGGCGGTGGTCGCGACGAACGTCGTCGGCCCCTTCTGCGTGTAGGTGGTGACGCCGGTCAGCACGTCGGCCGGGCCGAGCGGGCTTTCCGGGTAGTCCCACGTCACGTTCCACGCGCCTTTGAAGTAGGCGAAGAAGTCGAGCAGCGGCGCCGGGTCGTCGGGCTTGGTGGGTCGGCCCAGGGTTGGCACCTGGCTGGTCGGCTTCTCCTGCGCCGCTGCCGGCGTCGTGGCTGCGACGGTGACGGCGGTCAACGCCGCCAGAACCAGGCGGGGAAGGGCAGTCTGCATCGATCGGCCTCACAAAGCGAGGGGCCTCACGCCGTCGTGAGGCCCCTGGGTCGTGCGCGTGGACGCGCGGCGCCGCTACTGGCGCTGCTGCTGCTCCGTGCTGGTGCGCTTCATCTTCACCAGATCCTGGCTGTCCACCGAGAACTGCGTCGTCGGCTGGTACATCTCGTCCCAGCTCTGCTCGCTCCAGTAGACCTCTTTCTCGGGCGCCGGGTTCCAGCGGTTGTTGGGCGAGTTGTCGTAGATCGCCACGTTGGTGATCTTGCTGCCGGCCGGCACGCGCAGCGGCCGCGCCAGTTCGTACTGGATCTGCCAGTTGAAGTCGAAGTTGGGCACGTCGAGGACCACTTCCTCGCGGCCGTCGGGGTAGGTGATCCACCACTTCATGCTCTTGCCGCGCAGGTGCATGTGCGGCGTGAGCGCGTAGAGGGTGATGTCCTCGTTGACCGGCGTGATGCCCATCATCTTGAAGTTGGCTTCGTAGGGCGGAATCACCGGCGTCTTGCCGCGCCGGCCGGTGGTGTCGTCGCTCTCGTAGACCACTTCCTTGCCCTGCGCGAAGTAGAGGCCGCGGCCGCCGCTGCCGGGCACGGGATCGCCGGCCTGCAGGTTGAGCACCTCGTGCCGCACCGCGCCCTTGTTCCACCACAGGCCGAGTTTGCTGCGGTCGGTCTCGGGCTGGCCGGTCGGGTTGTAGTGCATCACCCAGCGGACGTACTTGCCGGCCGGGATGCGCTTGGCGAAGCCCTCGGGATGCTGCTCGTAGCCGCGGCCCGGGACGTAGGAGATGATCTTGTCGGCGCCGGCCAGCGGCGTGCCGTCGCCCGAGGTGGCCTTTTTGCCCATCGGCACCGAGGGCGGGATCTGCTTGCCCTGCGGGTCGTACATGTAGCCGTCCTTCACCGTGTGGCCGTCGGGGATGTCGATGATGTAGACGCCCGAGTGGTGCACCACGCTGAAGTTGCTCGGCCGGATCTCGACGC
>CAYUAX010000136.1:0-13620 GCA_964442845.1 uncultured Bifidobacteriaceae bacterium
CCGTGATGAAGTCGCCGGCGATGAACTCGCCGCTGCCGTCGATGAAGAAGCAGCGATCGGCGTCGCCGTCCCAGGCGATGCCGATGTCGGCGTGCTGACGGATCACCTCGGCGGTGATGTCCTGGCGGTTCTCCTCGATGAGCGGGTTGGCCTCGTGGTTCGGGAACGTGCCGTCCACCTCGAAGCACAGCTTCGTCGTCCGGCACGGCAGCCGATCGAAGAGATGCGGCGCCACCGCGCCGGCGATGCCGCTGCCGGCGTCGAGCACGGTGTTGAACGGCTGGATCACCGCCGGGTCGATGAACCCCATCACGTGCTCGACATACGGGGCCATGATCTCGCCGCGGGTCACCGTGCCGCGCGCCGCCGCCGGCGCCGGCAGCGTGCCGGCGAGCAGCATGTCCTTCATCTCCTTGATGCCCGACTCGCCGCTGAGCGGAAACGCCTCGGCCTTGACCATCTTGCAGCCGTTGTACTGCTTGGGGTTGTGCGAGGCGGTGATCTGCGCGCCGCCGTCGAGGCCGGCGCTGGCCACCGCGTAATACATCATGTCGGTGCCGGCCAGGCCGTAGTCGAGCACGTGACCGCCCTGTGTGACGACGCCGTCGATGAAGGCCGCCGTCAGCGACGGCGACGACGTGCGCATGTCGCGGGTGACGGCGAAACGCTTCGGCCCGAGGAACGCGGCGAAGGCCCGGCCGAGCTGCTGGAAGACGTCCTCGGACAGCTCCTGCGGGTAGAGCCCGCGGACGTCGTAGGCCTTGAAGATGTCGGGGTTGATCATGGGCGGTCTCGTGACGGGAAGCGATCGCCGTGCCGGCGATCAGACCTGGGTGAAGTCGGTGAGCGCCGACTTGTCGCCGAGGATCGCCGTCGGCCCGACCCGGGCATCGCGGCCGACGTGGCAGCCCCGGCCGACCAGCGCGCCGTCGACGACGGCATCACGGCCGATGCGGCTGTTGGCCCAGACGATGGCGCCGGTCACCTGCGCGCCCTCCTCGACGACGACCGAGCGGCCGATGACGCTGAGCGGCCCCAGCCGCGCGCCGGCCTTCACGTGCGCACCGGCGTCGACGAAGCACGGGCCCTCGAGCACCGCGCCCGGCTCGATCTTCGCGTCGGGCGACACCACTGGCTGGCCGGCGGCGATGCCCGCGGGCCCGAGCGGGCAGCGCCCGGCGAAGATGTCGCGGTGGACGCCGAGGTACTTCTCGGGCGTGCCGATGTCGATCCAGTAGCCGCGATCGACATAGGCGACGAACGTCTCGCCGCGTTCGACCAGCGACGGAAAGTAGCCGCGCTCGATCGAATACGGGGTGTCTTTCGGGATGCGATCGAAGCTCGACGGCTCGAGCACGTAGATGCCGGCATTGATCGTGTCGCAGGTGATCTCGTCGGCCGACGGCTTCTCGAGGAACCGCTTCACCGCGCCCTCGGGCGTCGTCTCGACCAGGCCGTAGGCCGACGGGTTCTCGACCGGCGTCAGCACGATGGTCGCGACGGCGTTGCGGTCGCGGTGCCGGCGGACCACCGCGGCGACGTCCACCGCGGTCATGACGTCGCCGTTGAAGACCACGAGCGTGTCGTCGATGCCCTGGGCGGCGTAGCGAATCGCCCCGCCGGTGCCGAGCGGCGACGGCTCGACGACGTAGCGCAGCCGCACGCCCAGGCCGGCGCCGTCGCCGAAGGTCTCTTCGAGCCGGCGCGGCTGGTAGTTGAGGCTGAGGATCACCTCGTCGATTTCGGGCACCTGCTTGAGCAGGTCGATCTGGTAGTGGAGGAACGGCCGGTCGAAGATCGGCACGATCGGCTTGGGCGTGTGCAGGGTCAGCGGGCGCAGCCGCGTGCCCTTGCCGCCGGCGAGCAGAATGGCTTTCATGTCAACCGCCGATCTTAGCATCCGCGGCCGGTGGCGGTAGAATTGCACGACGCGCCGCCATGAACCTGCCGAACACGCTGACGCTCATCCGCATCGTGCTCGTGCCGCTGCTGGTGGTCGTCCTGCTGACCAAGTTCGAGGGCCGGGCGGTGGCCGGCATCCACGTGGAGTTCGTCGCGGCGGCGATCTTCGGCCTCGCGTCGCTCACCGACTGGCTCGACGGCTACCTGGCGCGCCGGCGCCAGCAGATCACCTGGGTCGGCGAGGTGCTCGACCCCATCGCTGACAAGCTGCTGATTTCGGCGACGCTGGTGTCCCTGGTCCAGCTCGACCTGGTGCCGGCGTGGATGGCGGCGGTGATCATCGGCCGCGAGTTCGCCGTCACCGGCCTGCGCAGCCTGGCGTTGTCGCGCGGCCTGGTCATCCCCGCGTCGCCGCTCGGCAAGCTGAAGATGGCGACGCAGATCGTCGCCGTGCTGCTGCTGTTGCTGGGCTGGGAGCGGTTCCCGCTGCTGCTCGGTCTCGGGCGGGTCGTGCTGTGGGCGGCGATGGCCGCGACGCTCGGCTCGGCGGTGGACTACTTCTGGCGCTTCAGCCGCGCCGTGCCACCCGGCCCGGCGGCGGTCACCGACTTCGCGGCGGCGCAGGCCCGGCGCGAGCGCGCCAAGGCGGAACGAAGCGGCGCCGCGTGAGCGCCGCGTCGCGGAGCGGCGCCGGCTAGTCTAGGGCCGCGTCGCCGGGGCCTGCGTGCCGACCCAGTCGCCGGCGTAGAGCACGTCGCGCACCCGGTCGGCGATGACCGTCGAGGTGTCGCCGGCCACCGTCAACACGATGGCGCGGCCGACCTCGACCAGCGGGCCGGCGGTCTTCGGGTCACGGAAGATGGTCAGGCGCGCGCCGGCGGTGAGGCCGTGCGACGTGCCGCGGTTGACGACGATCAGATCGCCGTTGGCGAAGGCGCGGCGGCCATCGGTGCCGAACAGCAGGCGGCCCATGTCGGTGAACTGCGCGGTGCCGTCGGCGGCCAGCGCCGTCGGCAGCGGCGCCGCGGTGAACGGCTCGAGGTAGTCGCCCTTCAGGAAGTGGTCGCAGGCGTAGTCGATGCGGGCCAGCGCCGAGAAGCTGTCGGACGCGGTCACCGTGATCCAGCCGGCGGTGTGGACCGTGGCCGGCGACGTCTCCGACGGCTTGCTGTGATCGGGGCTGGTGAGCAGGCGCCGCACGAAGAACTGCTGCCCGGGTTCGAGCCCCGCCGAGGTGCCGCCGGTGAGCACCAGCGTGTCGGGCGCGGCGAAGGCGCGGCGCAGCTTGGCGTCGCCCTCGTGTGCCGAGGGCAGTCGGTGCACCGGCCGCGGCTCGCTGAACACCGGCAGGTCGGCGCAGCTCAGGCGCTTCGGATACATCCCCAGATCGCCGAACGCCGTCGGCGGCAGCGTCGTCTGCGCGGCGGCAGGCGACAGGACGGCGGTGACGAGCAGTGCACACAGACACGCAGTTCGGCGCATGATCTACCTCTCGGGGGCCGATGCGCTCTTCAGCTCCTCCACCCGGCGGCGGGTCGCCTCCAGGTACGAAGATTGTTCGAACTCTTTCAATAGTCGTTCGAAGTACGGGAGCGCTTCGGCCTTGCGGTCGATCCTGAGCAAGGACTCGGCCAAGTGGTAGTAGACGGCGTCGCGCTGCGTGTACTCGGGGTCCTCGCGGAGCACCTGCTGGAAGCGGTCGATGGCTCCGGGATACCACCGGGCGCGGAAGTAGTAGAGCCCGACGCGATAGCTGGCCTCGCTCAACCGGTCCTTGGCGACGCGCAGCAGCGCCCGCGCCTCGGGCATCAGGCTGCTGTTGGGGTAGCGATCGACGAAGACCTGCAGTTCCTTGATCGCTTCCCGGGTGTTCGTCTGGTCGCGCTCCGGTGCCAGCATCTGCTCGGACTGGGCGAAGCCGAGCCGATACTGCGCGTAGTCGGCGCGCGGGCTGGTCGGATAGAAAGTCAGGAACTCGCGGAACTCGTTCACCGCCAGCAGCAGCGACTCCGTCGTGTGCTCGCCGATGTAGGTGTCGCCGACGCCGAGCTTGGCGTCGGGCCGGTACGGACTCTGCGGGTAGTTGTCGACGATCTGCCGGAAGTACTCGCGCGCCTGGATCCAGTGCCGTTCCTTGAACTCGGCGGTGCCGCGGTCGAACAGGAACTGATCGGCGTCGGCGTTGGCCGGCGGGACGACGGCGCGCTGCGCGCCGCAGGCGGCGAGCCAGAGAGCAGCGGCGGCCGCCAGGGCCAGCCGCGGAAACGGGGTCGTCATCGGGTGGTGAACCAGCGATACATCGCCGTCAGGCCCTGCTCCAGCGTCACCGACGGGGCGAAGCCCAGGTCGGCGCGGGCCAGGGAGGTGTCGGCATAGGTGTCGCGCATGTCGCCTTTCTGCGGGGGGTGGACGTCGATGGCCACGGGCCGGCCGGTCACCCGCCCGAGGAGGTCGAACACCTCGCGCAGGCTGACCCGCGACCCGCCCCCGATATTGTAGACGCGCCCCGGCACGCCCTGGACGGCGGCGGCGGTGGCCGTGACGGCGTCGGCCACATAGGTGAAATCGCGGGTCTGCAGCCCGTCGCCGAACTGGGCCAGCGGCTTCCCGGCGGCGATCGCCGAGAAAAAGCGGTGGAAGCCCATGTCGGGCCGCTGCCGCGGTCCGTAGACGGTGAAGTAACGCAGCGACACCGTCGGCACGCCGTGGTTCACGAAATAGAGGTAGCAGAGCTGCTCGGCCGACAGCTTGGTCACGCCGTAGGGCGACACCGGCTGCAGGCGGACGTCCTCCCGCATCGGCATCGCGACCAGGTCGCCGTACACCGAGGAACTCGAGGCATAGACGACGCGCTCGATCGGCCGGCCGGCGCAGGCCTCGAGCAGGATCTGCGTGGCGTCGACGTTCAGCTCGGTGTAGACGCGGAAGTCGCGGCCCCAGCTCTTGCGGACGCCAGCTTGCGCGGCCAGATGGAAGACGTGGGTCACCCCGTCGAGCACCGCCGGCAGGTCGGCGTCGGCGATCGCCGACTCGATCAAGGTGTAGCCCGGCCGCGGGCGCAGCGCGGCGACGTTGGCTTCCTTGATGGCCCGCGGGTAGTAGTCCGTGAAGCTGTCGAGGGCGATCACCTCGGCGCCGCCGTCGAGCAGGCGTTCGCTCAAGTGGGATCCGATGAACCCCGCGCCCCCGGTCACCAATGCTCTCATCCGAGAAGGTCCTTGATCGTAGCCGGCACGCGCCGCGGCCGGCCGCGGCCGTCGGTGAAGGCGTGCACGGTGGTGCCGGAGGCGACGGCGCCGCCGGGACCGGTGATGTCGTACTCGAACGCCAGCCGCGCCGGCGACACCAGCCGGGCGACGGCGCGCACGTCGAGCGTGTCGTCGTAGCGGGCCGGGGCGCGGTAGCGGCACTGCGCGTCGATCACCGGCAGGAACAGCCCGTCTTCCTCCAGCCGGCGGTAGGTGAGCCCGGCCGCCCGCAGCCAGTCGGTGCGGGCGACCTCGAACCACACCAGGTAGTTGGCGTAGTAGGCGACGCCCATCTGGTCGGTCTCGGCGTAGCGCACGCGGACCTGCGACACGTGGGGACGTCCGGCCGGCGCCACGATCGCGTCAGCCATCGCTCGGACTTCCGGCGGCGGCGCGCAGCGCCCGGGTGGCAGCCGCCGGGTCGCCGTGGCCGAACACCGCGTGGCCGGCCACCAGGATCGTCGCCCCGGCCTCGACCACGGCGCCGGCGGTCTCGCGATCGATGCCGCCGTCCACTTCGATCGCGGCGTGGCTGCCGGTGCGGCCCAACAGGTCGCGGACGCGGCGAATCTTGTCGGGCGTGCGGGCGATGAAGCGCTGGCCGCCGAACCCGGGATTGACCGACATCACGAGCACGACGTCGAGGTCGGCGGCCACCTCCTCGATCGCGTCGATCGGCGTGGAAGGATTGAGGGCGACGCCGGCCCGGGCCCCCAGGTCCTTGATGGCGGCGACCGTGCGGTGCAGGTGGGGCAGCACCTCGGCGTGGACGATCAGCACGGCCGCACCGGCCTCGACGTAGGCGGCCAGGTAGCGATCCGGGTTGGCGATCATCAGGTGCACGTCGAGCGGCACCGTGGCGACCCGGTGAATCGCCTGGACGACCGGCGGACCGATCGTCAGGTTCGGGACGAAATGCCCGTCCATCACGTCGACGTGGATCAGGTCGGCGCCGCCGGCTTCGGCGGCGGCGATGTCGCGGGCGAGGTACGCGAAGTCGGCCGCCAGGATCGACGGCGCCAACCGCACGCTCATCGCGCCACCTCCAGCGAGATCGCGTCGCCGGGATGCACCTGGAAGCCGCCGGCGGGCGTCTGCCGGACGATGAGACCAGGCGGCAGCCCACCCGCGGCCTGCTGGGCGACGAAGCTGACCCGGAATCCCTGCTGGCGCAGAATCGCCGCCGCCGGCTCGCCGGCCAGACCGATCAAATCGGGCATCACGTAGGCGGCGGCGTCGACGCCGCGGCTCACCAGCAGCCGCACGGCGGCGGCGGGCTGCCCCGGCGGCGGCTCCTGGGCCACGATCTGGTCGGCGGTGAACGCGGCGGAGCGGATCTCGGCGACGCTCGTCGCGTCGAGGCCCTCCTGACTCAGGCGCATGCGCGCTGACCGCTCGCTCTCCCCGATCACGCGCGGCATGTGCGCGACCTTGGGCCCGGCCGAGACCCAGACGCGGACGTTGCGCTGGCGCCGCGAGACCGTGCCGGCGGGCGGGTCCTGGCCGAGAACCTGTCCTGGCGGGACGTCGGTGCTGGGGCGCTGCGCCGCATCCACCCGCAGGCTGAGCTGCTCGGCGGCGAGACGCGCCGCGGCGTCAGCGAGCGACACGCCGGTGACGTCGGGGACGGTCACCTCGCGGGCCCGCACCGCGACCTGCACGGCGACGGCGGCGCAGACGAGAAACGTCAGGGCCAGCGCGCTGCCGATGACCAGCAGTCTGCCGAGGGTCCTCACTCGCCGTCGTAGGGCCATGCGCGATCGATCACTGTATTACATGCCGTTGCCGGCCGCCAGTTGCGGTGCGCCGCGCCGCTCCAGGACGGCGCCGAAGTAGCCGTCCAGGCCGTCGCGCCCTGGGTGCGTGCGGAACAGGCCGTCAGCGCCGACGAATCGGCCGACCACGGCGTCGGCCGCCGGGCCCGACGACAGGCGGAGCTCGGGATGCGCCGCCAAAGTGGCGGCCACCACGGCGTCGTTCTCCTCCGGCTCGGTCGAGCAGGTCGTGTACACGAGCGACCCGCCGGGACGCACACACCGGGCGGCGCGGTCCAGCAGGTCGCGTTGCCCGGCCGCGTAGCGTGCCAGATCGTCGGGCCGGCGGCGCCACTTGATATCGGGGTCGCGGCGCACGGTGCCCAGGCCGCTGCACGGCGCGTCGACGACGACGACATCGAACGGCCGGGTGAAGGGCAGCGCGGCCGCCGGGTCGAGCGCCACGACCCGGACCCGGGCGGCGGCGCCGCCACGCGCGACGGTCCGGGCCAGCAGGCGCACGCGGGCCATCCGGGCATCGCCGGCGACGACGAGCCCGGCGGCCCCGGCAGCGGCGGCGTACTGCAGCGTCTTGCCGCCTGGCGCGGCGCAGACGTCGAGGACGCGATCGCCTGGCCGCACCGGCGCCACGTGTCCGGCCAGCTGCGAGCCCTCGTCCTGGACGAGACACTGGCCGGCGACGACCGCGCGGGCGTTCACCGCCGAGCCCCGCCGCACGCGCAGCGCCCACGGCGTCAGCGGACTCGGCTCGGCGTCGACGCCGTCGTCGGCGAGGGCGCGCACGGCCGCGTTCCGCGACGCCACCGCGAGCGGGTTGGCGCGCACCGTGACGACCGGCGCGGCGTTGTTGGCGGCGAGCCACGCCTCGACCTCGTCGAGCGGCGAGCGCGCCAGCCAGCGCTCGACGAGCCACTCAGGGTGCGCATGCACGACGGCCAGGTGGTGCACCCAGGCGGCGCGGCTGGCACGGTCGGCCGCGGGCGGCCGATCGGGGCGCGGCGGCAGGGCGCGGCCGTCCCCGGCGGCGAGCCGGCGTAGCACGGCGTTGACGAGCCCCGCGGCGCTCGACTTCCGGGCCTGCCGCACCAACGCGACGGCGTCGTCGACGACCGCGGCCGGCGGCACCCGGGTGAGGAACAGCAGCTGGTAGGCGGCGAGGCGCAGCGTGAGGCGCACCTCGTGGTCGAGCCGCTCCACCGGCGTCCGCGACAGCTGGCCGATCGCGTGATCGAGGCGCCCCTGCCAGCGCAGCGTGCCGACCACCAACTCGTGCAGCAGCGCGACATCGCGCGGATCGGTCAAGGTCTGGCGGCCGTCGTCGACGGCGTCCCCGAGGTCGCGCCGCCCGGCCTCGACGACGCCGAGCACCTGGAACGCGGCGCGGCGCGCCGGGGCGATCATGCGGGGCCGCAGACCGCGCCGAGGGGCAGGCCGCGTCCGGCCTGGAAGTCGGCCGCGGACAACGGCCGCCCGCCCTCGAGCTGCAGGGTCAGCAGCCGCAGGCACTGGCCGTCGCCGGCGGCGATGTCGAGGCCGTCGCGGGCCGCGGCGACCACGGTGCCGGGCGCGGCCGCGGTGGCCGCGCCCGGAACGACGCTGCGGTGCGCGATCACGCGGCGGCCGTCGCACGCGAACGAGGCGTGCGGCCACGGCTGCAGGCCGCGCACCTGGTCGTGCAGCGCCCGCGCCGGCCGCCGCCAGTCCATCGGCGCGTCGGCGCGGCTGATCTTGGCGGCGTAGGTCGCGTGCGCGGCGTCCTGCGGCGTCTCGGCGACCGGCCCGTGGCGCAGCCGCTCGAGCACCGACACCAGCAGCGCGGCGCCGTCCACGGCCAGCCGCTGCTCGAGCGCCACGCTGGTGATCGCGTCGTCGATGGGCACGCGGACGGCGGCGAGCATCGGCCCGGCATCGAGCTCGAGGACGACCCGCATGATGGTGACGCCGGTCTCCGCCGCGCCGTCGAGGATGGCGCGATGCACCGGCGCCGCGCCGCGATACTTCGGCAGCAGCGAGGCGTGGACGTTGAGCAGGCCGCCGCGCGGCTGCGCGAGCAGCCACGCCGGCAGGATCTTGCCGTAGGCGGCGACGACCCCGAGGTCGGCGTCGAGGGCGCCGAGCGCCTCGCGCACGCCGGGCTCGGCCAGCTTCGCCGGCTGCAGCACCGGCAGCCGGCGCGAGTCGGCGTACGCCTTCACGGCGCCGGGCGTCACCTTCTGACCGCGGCCACGCGGCCGATCGGGCTGGGTGACGACGCCGACGACCTCGACGAACGGCGCGTCGGCAAGGGCGGCCAAGGTCGGGACGGCGAAGGCCGGCGAGCCGAAGAAGACGATCCTCACGGCGGCGTCACCACTGACCGGCGCGTTCGAGCTTGTGGATGCGCCGGACGATCATCGCCCGGCTGATGCCGCGCAGGCGATCGACGAAGAGACGGCCGTCGAGATGGTCCATCTCGTGCTGCAGCGCCCGGGCCATCAGGCCGCGGCCCTCGATCCGCCGCGCCACGCCGTCGAGGTCGAGCGCGGTGACCGCCGCGTGATCGGGCCGTGCCACCGTCGCCGTGAAGCCGGGCAAGCTCAGGCAGCCCTCCTCCTCGAGCTGCATGCCGTCGCGCAGCGTCCACTCCGGGTTGATCGCGACGTGCAGGGCGGCGGCGTCGCGGCCCACCGAAAGATCGACCACGAAGATGCGCAGCGCGACGCCGATCTGCGGCGCGGCCAGCCCGATGCCCTGGGCGGCGTACATCGTGGCGATCATCTCGCGCACCAGCGCCTGGATCTCCGGCGTAATCGCGGCGACGGGGGCCGCCGGGGCGCGGAGCGCCGCGGCGCCGTAGCGGAGGACGGCGCGGTCCATACCGATCAGGACGCGTCGCGGCGGCGCGTCAGGCGGCCGGTCATGACCGCGTCGGTCGCGGCCATGTGGCGGCGGATCTGCGCCAGCGCGTCGCCGCCGAAGCGGTCGAGCACGGCATCGGCCAGGACCAGCGCGACCATCGCCTCGCCGACGACCGCGGCCGCCGGCACGGCGCAGACGTCGCTGCGCTCGATCGCCGCCGGGGCGTCGTCGAGCGTCGTCAGGTCGATGGACCGGAGCGGCTGCATCAGCGTGGCGATCGGCTTCATGTGACCGACGACGCGGACGTCCTCGCCGTTGGTCACGCCGCCCTCGAGGCCGCCGGCACGATTGGTCGGGCGGAGCGGTGGCCGGCCGTCCGGCCCCGGCAGAATCTCGTCGTGCACGCGCGACCCCGGCCGGGCGGCGCCTTCGGCGCCGAGGCCGATGCCGACGCCCTTGATCGCCGGGATCGACATGACGGCCTGCGCCAGCCGTCCGTCGAGTTTGCGGTCCCACTGCGTGTAGGAGCCGAGCCCGATCGGCAGGCCGCGGACGATCACCTCGAAGGTGCCGCCCAGCGTGTCGCCGGCGGTGCGCGCTTCGTCGATGCGGGCGATCATCCGCGCCTCGAGCGCGACGTCGACGCAGCGCAGCGGCGCGTCGGCGGGCAGCGCCGCCGCCTCGGCGAAATCGACGACGCGATCGTCGGGCAGCGCCAGCTCCCCGATGCCGCGCACGTGGCTCGTCACCGCCGCGCCGACGGCTTCGAGGAACTGTTGGGCGAGGGCGCCGGCGGCGACGCGCGCGGCGGTCTCGCGGGCGCTGGCCCGCTCCAGCACGTCGCGCACGTCGTCGTGCTCGAACTTCAGGGCGCCGGCGAGGTCGGCATGCCCGGGGCGGGGCCGCACGACGGGCGCGCGGTTGGCGCCGGTGGCGCCCTCGGGCACCGCGGGGCCGGTGTGCATCGTCCGCTGCCAGTTGACCCAGTCGCGGTTCTCGATGAGCAGCGCCACGGGGGCGCCGGTCGTGGCGCCGCGGCGGACGCCGGACTGAATCACCGCGGTGTCGGATTCGATGGCCATGCGGCGGCCGCGGCCGTAGCCGCCTTGCCGTCGCCTGAGGGCGTGCGTGAGCCGGTCGAGATCGATGGGTAGACCAGCGGGCAGGCCATCGACGATGACCACGAGGCCGCGGCCATGCGACTCGCCGGCGGTGAGAAACCGCAGCATCGCGCGGGAATTGTATACGAACTTTCTGCGCCGGCCGGCGGCGTCGCGGCCGGCCGCCGCGGATTGCGGCCCGGAGCGGCCCTTGCACGGGCCACCACGTCATGGCCGTCGATGCCGACCGCCGGGCCGTCGCCGCCGCCGCCGATCGGCTGCGGAGCGCCCTGGGGACCGCCGCACTCTCGGTGTGGACGGCCGCGCCGCGCGCGTGCGTGGCCGCGGTCGGCGCCGGCGCGCCGGCGGCCGACGACGAGGTCGTGGCCATCCACGACGGGCCCGACACCGTGGGCGAGTTGCGCTGGTGCCGTGGCTCGAGCGGCCTCGGTACCGCCGCGGCCGCTCCGCTCGTCGCCGCCGTCACCGCGCTGCTGGCGCCGGTGCTCGCCCGTCTCGCCGAGCTCGACGTCGTCGACCCCGCCGCTGCGGCGCCGTTCGGCCTGGTCGGCGGCAGCGCGGCGATGACCGCGCTCCATCGTGCCATTCCCCGTGCCGGCGCGGCGCCGTTTCCGGTGTTGATCGAAGGGGAGAGCGGCGTCGGCAAGGAGTTGGTCGCCCGGGCCTTGCACGCGGCCAGCCGGCGCACCGGCGCGTTCGTTGCCGTGAACGCCGCGGCGCTGGCCGACGACCTGATCGACGCCGAGCTGTTCGGTCACGCCCGCGGCGCGTTCACGGGCGCGGCCGCCGAACGCCGGGGGCTGTTCGAGGCGGCGCACGGCGGCACCCTGTTCCTCGACGAGGTCGCCGAGCTGTCGGCGCGCGGCCAGGCCAAACTGCTGCGCGTGCTCCAGGAAGGCGAGCTGCGCCGGCTCGGCGAGAACGCCGCCCGGCGTGTCGACGTCCGCGTGATCGCCGCCACCAACCGGCCGCTCGACGCCGAGGTCGTGGCCGGGCGCTTCCGCGCCGACCTGCGATTCCGCCTCGACGTCGTCCGGCTCCGCGTGCCGCCGCTGCGCGATCGCCGCGACGACATCCCGGCGCTGGCCGAGCATTTCTGGCGTGCCGCCGTGGCGCAGACCGGATCGCGGGCGCGGCTGGCGCCGTCGCTCGTCGCCGCGCTGTGTGCTCGCGAGTGGCCCGGCAACGCCCGCGAGTTGCAGAACGCGATGGCTGCGCTGGCGGTCAGCGCTCCACCGCGGGGCCTCGTCCGCGTGGACGACCTGGCCGCGGCGGGCGCCGCGCCGGTGGCGTCGCCGCCGGCATCGCTCGACGCGGCCCGCCGGGCCTTCGACGCCGCCTATGTGCACGCCGCGCTCGCCCGCAGCGGCCAGCGTCCCAGCGCCGCGGCCCGCGAACTCGGACTGACCCGGCAGGGGCTCACCAAGCTGATGGATCGCCTCGGGCTGCGGCCGGCGACGGCGAAAGCGCCGCTGCGCCGAGCGATGTGATCGCCGGTGGGAGCGGACGGCGCTCAGGGGCGGGGCAGGACCCGGTCGAGGGCCCGCAGGCCGGCGTGATTGGGCTCCAGCGCCAGGCCCTCGTCCACCAGGGCGCGTGCCCGCAGCGCGGCACCGCGATCGCGCTCGGCATCGGCGAGGTGGTGCAGCAACGTCGCCGACGGGCCCGCCTCGGCAATCGCCTTCTCGTACCAGTAGGCGGCGCCGTGCGGATCGCCGAGCCGCATCGACAGGTCGCCGATGCGCGGCGCCACCTGGCCGGCCGCCGCGGTCCCCGACACCAGCGTCGCGTAGTCCACGAGCGCGCCGCGGGCGTCGGCGACACGGCCGCGGCGCTCGAGCACGTCACCGAGCCTGGCAAAGGCTTCCGGCGGCGCCGGCAGGCGCTCCACCGCCCGGCGCAGGTCGGCTTCGGCCCCGGCCAGATCGCCGGCCCGGGCCCTGGCCCGGCCGAGCAGCATCAGCGTCTCGGCCGACGGCGCGTCGAGCGCGGCGGCGCGGCGCAGCGCGGTCAGCGCCTTCTCCAGCGCCACGTCGTCGCCGGCGTCGGCGGCGCGCAGCCACACGCCGCCGAGCGCGCCGAACACCGCGCTCGACCGCGGAAAGCGCTCGGCCGCGCGCCCCAGCGACAGCACCGCGGCGTCGGTGCGCCCGGCCCGGGCGAACGCCGCGCCGACGGCGATTGCGCGTTCCGGCCGTTCGGGTTCGAGCGCCGCCAGGGCCGCCAGTTCGTCGGCCGCACGCGCGGTGTCGCCACGCGCCTGCAGGACGTCCACCCGCGCCTCGCGCACTTCCAGCAGCCCAGGCGCCAGGCGCGCCGCCGTGCCAAGCGAGGCCAGCGCGTCGTCGAGCCGGCCGGCGTCGCGCAGGCTCACGCCGAGCAGGTAGTGCGCTTCCGCCAGCGTCGGCGCGAGCGCGATGGCCCGCCGCAGCGGGTCGATCGCGGCGCCGGCGCGACCCTCGCGATAGCGCGCCACGGCGAGCTTGTAGAGCACGGCCGCCTGACGGTCGTCGAGCGCCAGGCTCTGTTCGTAGCGATCGGCCGCGCGGGCGTGGCGGCCGAGGCCGGCGTTGACGTCGCCCTGCCATTCGAAGACACGCGGGGCCGAGGGATCGAGTTCCGAGGCGCGGCGGAGGTCGCGGAGGGCCGCTTCGGGTTCGCCGCGCTGACGGTAGGCGAGACCGCGCTTGAGGTGCGCTGCCATCGAGTCGGCGCGCAGCGTGATCGCTCCCGTGT
>CAYUAX010000137.1:0-13561 GCA_964442845.1 uncultured Bifidobacteriaceae bacterium
GATGAACACGCCCCAGAACGCCGCGACCAGCGTGGCGCCCTGGCCGAGGCCGTAGGAGATGGCGAACCCGGCGGCGCCGGCGGCGATGATGCTGAGCGACATGCCGATGTTCCAGATCACCCCGCCGAGGATGCCGATGAGGTGGAGCTGCGGCGTGCCCTTGGCGAAATAGTCGCCGAACGCCACCGGCGCGCCGCTGAACGGGAAGCGCATCACCAGCGTGTTCCACAGGAAGTTCGACGCCAGCAGCCCGACCGAGAAGAGCACGATCGCGGTGTACGGGCTGAGCTTGCCGGGCTCGAGAGTGATGAAGTCGGTGGACATCGACGCGGCGACGAACCGGTAGAAGAAGCCCATCAGCAGGCCGGCCACCACCGACACGACGATGCCCTTGCCGACCGTCTTCTGCCCCTGCGACGGCAGCCGGCTGTAGGCCATGGCCGACAGGACGATCGCCGCCACCACCAGGGCGACGCCGGTGAAGAGCAGCGTGGCGTTGCCGACCGGGCTGGCCATGTAGTTGGTGATCACGCCGAGCGCCAGCGCCAGGCCGACGCCGATCGGGAAGGCCACCGCCATGCCGGCGATGTCGATGGCCGCCACCAGCAGGATGTTCGACAGGTTGAAGATCACGCCGCCGACGAACGCCGACTGCAGGTTGGCGGCGTCGGCCTGGCCGAGATCGTCGAGGAAGCTGCGGCCGGCGCTGCCGGTGCTGCCGAAGGTGAAGGCGAGCGCCAGGGCGAACAGCAGCACGCCGATGGCGTAGTCCCAGTAGAACAGCTCGAAGCGCCACTCCTTGCTGGCCAGCTTCTGGGTGTTGGCCCACGAGCCCCAGCAGAGCATCGTCACCACGCACAGCAGAACGGCCACCGGGTACGACTCGACGACGGTCATGAGGCTCCTCCGCGGACGCGCCCCGGGGCGGGCGCCGCCGCCATGATCACCGATCCATCGCCGGCGGCGTCCGCGTCAACCGTTCGGTGTAGAGGCGGATGAACCTGTCCCAGTCGAGGTCGGTCTGCACCTGCATCTTGCGGGCGCCTTCGCCGCCGGGCCAGGGCTCGCTGGCGCCGACCGTCACTCCGTAATTGGGGCCGGGGTTGACGTCCACGTCGACGAACAGCTCGACGGTCTTCATCAGCTCGGGCGCCACCAGCGCCACCGCCGCCACCTGGTCGTACATCAGCGCGACGCGGTCGGCGCGCTGGGCGTAGCCGGGGCCGACGTTGTCGCGGATGAGCCGCGTGATCGGCGAGTCGACGGCGACGATGCGGTCGTAGTCGGCCTTGGTGAAGCGCGCCTTGCGCGACACGTTGAGCGGCGACAGGACGATCGGGATGCCCGAAAGCAGCACCACCTGCGCCGCCTCGGGATCGACGTAGATGTTGAACTCGGCGTTGGGGGTGTGGTTGCCGCCGCCGTCGGGCAGCGAGGCGATGGCGCCGCCCATGATCACCAGCTGCTTGACGTTGGCGGCGAAGCGCGGCTCCATGCGCATCGCCGTGGCGATGTTGGTGAGCGGACCGATCGCCAGGATGGTGACCTGCTTGGGGTGCTCCATCACCGCGCTGACCAGGAAGTCGACGGCACTGCGGCTCTCGAGCTTCTTGGCGCGGGCGAAGCCGCCCGGCGGCTCGCGCGACGGCTCGTTGGCGTACCAGCCGCCGTGCCGTTTGGTGTCCCAGTCGGTGCCTTGGTGCAGCCACGGCGCCGCGGCGCCCGCGTAGACCGGGATGCGCGTGCGGTTGGTGACCTCGAGGACCTTCAGCACGTCGGCGTTGGCGACGTTGAGGCTGCGGTTGCCGGCCACCGTGGTGATGCCGAGCACGTCGAGTTCGGGCGAGTTGAGGACGAAGAACAGCGCCATCGCGTCGTCCTGCGGTGGGAACGCGAAGTCGGTGTCGAAGATGATCTTCTGCGCCGGCTGCGCCGCCGCGGGGGCGGCGGTCAGGACCGCGAGCAGGGCGAGCAGAGCGAGTCGTGTCATCGTCAGAACACGTACTTGATGGCCAGCTGCACCTGGCGCGACGACTTGACGGTCGACGTGATGCGACCGAAGAGCGGCGAGCCCACGACGGTGTTCGGCGCCGCGAACTGGGCGTTGTTGAACACGTTGAAGACCTCGGCGCGGAACTGGAAATTGGCAATCTTCTTCGACAGCGCCACGTCGGCGTTCCAGCGCCCGGGCCCGAACAGCGTGGTGCGGGCGGCGTTGCCGAGCACCCCGACCGCCGGCGCCACGAAGCAGCTGATGTCGAACCACGCATTCACGCTCGGGTCGTCGATGCGGCCGTCGCACACCCGGTTGGGACGGTTGCCGAAGGCGGTGCCCGACTGGTTGTTGGCCATGCTCATGCCCAGCGGGTAGCCGCTGTGGGCGATGAAGATGGCATTGACGCTCCAGCCGCCGACGATCGCGTCGGCCGCACCGGTGAGATTGCCGCCGATCGGCCGGCCGTTGCCGAACGGCAGCTGATACAGGGCGCTCATCGTGAAGTTGTGGCGCAGGTCGGTGTTCGACGAACCGACGTCGGCATCCTCGTCGTCGACCACCGGGAAGTAGACGATACCGGGGTCGCCGCCGAAGCCCGAGACGCCGTTGGTCAGCGCCTTGGCATAGGTGTAGGAGGCCAGCACGTAGCTGCCCGCCGAGGCGCGCCGCTCGACGCGCATCTGCAGCGAGTTGTACTTCATCCAGCCGCGGCTGACCGCGGCGATGACGTTGACCAGGTTGGGATACGGACGGCGCGCCGCCGGGTTGAAGCCGGGGCCCGGGGTGGCGGTGTTGAGGTTGCGGCTCTTGTCGAAGAGACGGTCGGCGTAGCTGCCGGCGTAGGCGATGCTGGCGACGGTGCTGAACGGCAGTTGCCGCTCCACGTTCAGGCTCCACTGCTGAACGCGGCCCTGCTTGAAGTCGGGGTCGATGGTCGTCCAGTCGCCGCGGTGGTTGGCGGGATCCACCGGCTGATCGTTGGCCGGGAAGCCGGTGGCCAGCGTCCGCACCGGCGTGATGTTGTCGCTCACGAACGAGTAGGCGTTGGCGTAGGGCGGGTTCTGGTAGGGGCCGGTCGAGCCGCCCATGGCCGACACGTCGTGGTAGATGCCGTAGCCACCGCGCACCACCGTCGTGGTGCTGGCGCCGGGGCTCCACGCGAAGCCGACACGCGGCTGGATGTTGCTCCAGTCGGTCTTCACGCCCACCGTGCCGCCGACGAAGATCTCGCCGGTGTAGAAGTCGAAGTTGGCGAAGCGGTCCTTGGCCTCGGTCTGCGGCGTCGTCACCATGTAGGCCAGGCCGAGGGTCATGGTCAGCGCGTCGTTGACCCGCCAGGTGTCGTCGACGAAGGCGCGATACTCCTTCCAGCGACGGCCCTTGACCGAGCCGTTCAACTGGTCGTTGCGGCCGCCCGACGCCGGCAGGCCGAGCAGCAGGCTGGCGATCGAGCTGCCGGTGGCGCCGTTGAGGGCGCCCTGGGCGTTGAAGCCTGAGGTGAAGAACGGCGTGAAGGCGAACTGGCCGGCCAGCGCGGTGTCGCCGAGCAGGTTGAGCTGCATGGCCCTGAACGTGCCGCCGGTGTTCACGCTGTGGCGGCCTCTGACGAACGTGTAGGTGTTCGTGTAATGGTAGACGTCGGTCCCACCCTGGAACGGCGAGAACCCGCGGTCGCCGACGCCGACGAAGTTCTGGAACGTCATGCGGGTGAGCGACGAGGTCTCGGGGGTGCCGAGGTTGGCGCCGGGGATGCCCAGCTCGCGCGACTTGTTCGAGCCGTAGCCGAACGACGTGATGTAGTTGTAGATGCGGTTGTAGCCGGCCGTGAACTGGTTGACCGAGCCGTTCTTGAAGACGTGGGTGTGCGACAGCGCGACGTTCTTGGCGCTGGTCTCGAACGTCTGGTTGCTGGCGAAGGCGCCGGTGGCGCCGAAGTCGGGCAGGCCCGTCGGCAGGTACTGATCGGCTTCCTCGGCGCTGAACCGGGCGAAGACGCGGTCGTTGTTGCTGAAGTTGTGATCGATGCGCAGGTCGCCCTGGTAGTCGTTGAGCGTCTTCACCGGGTTGGCCAGGTAGTTGCCGCCGAGGCGGTCGGTGAAGGTGGGCAGCGGCAGCAGATCGAGCAGCGCCCGGCCGATCGGCGAGATGCGGTTCGCGGGAATGGTGTTGTTCGGGAACGGATCGCGGACCAGCAGGCCGGTCACCGGGTCGGTGCGCGTCGTCGCCGGGTCGTAGATGATCGCCGCCGGGGCGCCGGGGAACGACTCGGTGAAGATGCCCTGGTGCATCAGCGCCGTCGGCACGGTGAGCACGGTGGTCAGGCCTTCGTCGATGTTGTTGCCCTGGAAGCCGGAGAAGAAGAAGGTCCGGTCGCGGATGACACGACCGCCCAGCGAGAAGCCGTAGGTGTTCTGGTTCCACGGCCGCTTCTGCGCGCCGTCGAAGAAGTTGCGGGCGTCGAGGGCGTCGTTGCGGAAGAACTCGAACGCCGAGCCGTGGAAGTTGTTCTCGCCGGCCTTGCTGCTGACCAGCACGGTGGTGCCGCCACGGCTGCCGTACTGGGCGTTGTAGTTGTGGGTCAGCACCTTGAACTCGCGGATCGAGTCGACGTTGGGCAGGATGCCGACGCCGCCGGCGGTCAGCTCGTTGTTGTCGACGCCGTCGTAGAGCCAGTCGTTGGCGTTCTCGCGCATCCCTTGCGCCGAGACCGACATGGTGCCGCGGTAGGACACCTCGCTGCTCGGGCCCTGCGCCAGGAAGCTGCCGGCCCGGCCGGTGACCGTGCCCGGCCCGAGCAGCGCCAGCTGGACGAAGTTGCGGCCGTTCAGCGGCAGTTCGGCCACCTGCTGGGCGTTGATGAGCTGTCCGAGGTTGGCGTCGCTGCGCTGCAGCTGCACGACCGAGGCCTGGCCCGACACCGTCACCGTGTCGGTGACGCCGGCCAGCGGCAGCGTGAACTCGAGCGTGAGCGACGATTGCACTTCGAGGACGATGCCGCTGCGCTCCTGGGTCTGGAAGCCGCTCATCGTCGCCGTCACCGTGTAGGTGCCGATCGGCAGCAGCGGCATGGTGAAGCGGCCGGCCTCGTCGGCGACCACCTCGCGGGTGACGCTGGTGCCCTCGTTGCGGGCGGTGACGACCGCGCCGGGCAGGCTCGCCTTCGACGCATCCAGGACGGTGCCGGAGATGGTCCCCACCGATTGGGCCCACGCCGGGACCGCCGCCAGGACGAGACCGGCCAACATCAGCGTCGCGACGCGCAACCACGCTCGTGTCATTTCCCTACCCGCCTTGCGATGCCCCGGCCGCCGCGCCTCCGGTGGGGGGACACCTTCCTGAGACCACTCTCGACCGACCGGCCCGGGCATGGGCGTCCCGGGTCGGCGACTCATCATCCCCGCAGGCCGCGGCGATGTTTTCCCGAGATTCTTGATAACGTTTTCACGCCAGAAGTGCAGATTTGCTGTTGCTTTTTGGCAGACGGACCGTAAGATTCGCAGAAGTCATGAAAACGTTCGGCAGACTAGAGCATGTGCGCCGTGGCATGTCAAGCCCTGTGTGACGGCCGAAACGGCGCCCTGCGGCGCTCGGAACCGCGATGGTGAGGCGTGTTCCGAAGCCGCCCGGCCGCGCCGCCCCGGCCAGCCCGGCGCCGACGATCAAGCGGGTGGCCGACCGCGCCGGCGTGTCGATCGCGACCGTGTCGCGGGTGTTCGCCGACCCGCAGGCGGTGAGCGATACGTTGCGGCTGCGGGTCGAAGAGGCCGCCCGCGCCCTCAACTACCGGCCGAGCCGCGCCGCCCGCACCTTGCGCGTCGGCACCAGCCAGGCGGTCGGCGTGGTGATCCCCGACCTGGAGAACCCGTTCTTCACCGCGGTGGTCCGCGGCATCGAAGTGGTGCTGCGCGCCGCCGGCTACACGCTACTGCTGGCCAATTCGGACGAGGACGCCGCGCGTGAACACGAGGTGCTGCAGACGCTGCGCGCCGACGGCGTCGCCGGCATCATCTTCGTGCCCATCAACGCCGCCCGCGACGCCTACCGCGAGGTGCTGGCGCCGCCGCTGCAAGTCGTGGCGGTCGATCGCTCGCCCACCCACTTGCGTCCGGACCTGGTCACCGTGGACAACGTCGAGGGCACGCGGCTGGGCATCGAGCACCTGTTCGCGCTCGGCCACCGCGAGGTGGCGCTGCTCGGCGGCCCGTCGCGGCACAGCACCGCCAAGGAGCGTGAACGCGGCTATCACGAGGCGCTGCGCGCCACCGGCCGCACCGTCCGGCCCGAACTCGTCCACTACGGCGACTTTCGCGAAGAGGGCGGCTACGACGGCATGCGGGCGCTGATGGCGCTGCCCAAGCGGCCGACGGCGGTGTTCGTCGCCAACAACCTGATGACGCTCGGGGCGTTCCGTGCCGTCCACGAAGCCGGCATCCGCATCCCCGACGAGGTCGCGCTGGTGGGCTTCGACGACATGCCCTGGGCCACGTCGCTCAACCCGCCGCTCACCGCCGTGAGCCAGCCGTCGCACGAGATCGGCTCGACGGCCGCCGACCTGCTGCTCGATCGCATCGCCCGGCCCGAGCGGGCCACCCGCCACGTCATCCTCGAGACGACGCTCGTGGTCCGCGCCTCGTGCGGCGCGGCGCCGTCGAAGGGCCGCGCGCGCACCGCCCCGGGCAGCGTGCCGGGCAAGAAGTAGCCGTCATGCACCGGCCGACCACCGCCCGAGCGTTCGCCCTGGGAACACTGGCCGCCGCGCTCCTCGTGGTGGCGCCGGCGCGCGCCTGGGCCCAGCCGGCGGCGCCGCGGCCGACGCTGCGGCAGCTGGTCACGCCCGCCTACCGGCTCGAGCTGGAGGGCCGGGTCGTCCGCTTCGCGCTGCACGGCCTCGTGGAGTTCGACACGCTCGCCGACCTGTTCGCGTATATCGACGGCGAGGCCGGACGCTGGCGCTTCGACTCGCCGGCCGCCCGCCAGGCGTTCGCCGACGACCTGCTGCGCCGCGGCGTCGAGAGCCGCGTCGTCTCGATGGACACCGAGCTGCCGCTCGAGCTGCTGCTCACCCACACGCGCGCCGACCTCGAGGCCGCAGTGGCCGCGGCGGGCGGCGCCGCGGGCGGCGTCGTGTTCGCCGGCCGGCATTGGCGGCTGTCCGCAGCCACCTACCGCGACGCGTTCGTGCGGGTGCGGGAGCGGTGGACGCAGAACCTCAATTGCTGGAGCGCATCGTCGTCGCTGCCCGGGCGCGTGCTGTCGAACTGGTACGTGATCGACGAGGGCATCACCTTGTACGGCGCGTCCTACGACTCGACGGAGCACTTCTGGCAGGCGGTGAAGTTCCACCCCGCCGTCACGGTCGGCGACCTGCGGGCGCTGCTCGAGACGATGCGCCCGGTCGACTGGCGCGCCTGGCTCGACACCCTGGCCGGCGACCAGGCGTTCTACTTCGCCAACGCCTACGCGGTGGAGTTCCTGAAGCGCAACCTGCGCCGCGAGCGGCTCGACTGGTACGACGCCGAACTGGCCCGCCTGGCCCCGGCGGCCGGCGCCCGGGCCGCGCAACAGCGCGGCACGCGCGCGTCGGGCGCGCCGCTCGCCTTCACGCCCTTCCAGGAGAAGGTCCTGTGGGGCGACCTCGCCGACATCTTCCATCTCGTGGTGGCATTCGGCGCCCGGCCGGGGGTGGCGCCGCCGGCGGCGGTGGCGGCCGTGCGCGCCGCGCTGGTCGCCCGCCGCTTCGACGCGGTGTACCTCGACGGCTACGGCACCGGCCGCGTGCCCTTCCTGTCGCCGGAGTTCCAGGCCCTGATGCTCGAGATCTGGAAGGTCAAGTACCTGCAGATGCCGCGCTTCGGCGAGGTGATCCGCAGCACCGTGGGCCGCCGGCTCGACCACTTCCTGAACGACGGCGACTCGCCCGACATCCCGATTCCCGTCTACGTCGGCTACCTCAATCGCATCCGCGACCTGGCCCTGGAGAATCCCCGGTGACTCGACTGCTGCTGCGCCCGTGGCTGCTCGCCTGCGCGAGCGTGTGTCTGCTTGCCGCCGTGCCGCCGGCGGCGCGCGCCCAGGAGCGCGTGATCGTCGATGCCGACATGGGCATCGTGAACGACGACGCGGTGGCGCTGTTCATGCTGATGAACAGCCCCAACGTCGAGGTGCTGGGCGTGACCATCGTGCCCGGCAACACCTGGATGGAGCAGGGCACGGCCTACGCCCTGCGCCAGCTAGAGCTGGTGGGCCGCACCGACATCCCGGTGTTCATGGGCGTGCGCGAACCGCTGATGGGCAGCCGCCAGTCGTGGCTCGAGGCGGAAGAGCGGCTGTGGGGCAAGTCGGAGTACCTCGGCGCCTACGCCCGGCCGCGGCCGGAGTCGTACCTGAAGCTCGCCACCGAGCCGCCGATCGGCTACCCGACGACCACGCCGTCCAGCGAGCACGCCGTGGACTTCATCGTGCGCGCCGTCAAGGCCCATCCCAACCAGGTGACCATCTTCGCGCTCGGCCCGGCCACCAACCTGGCGCTGGCGATCCGCAAGAACCCCGAGATCGTGCCATTGGTGAAGGCCGTCTACTACATGGGCGGCGCCATCGACGTGCCGGGCAACACCACGCCGACGGCCGAGTTCAACTGGTGGTTCGACCCCGAGTCGGTGCGGATCACGCTGCGGGCGCCGTTCCGCGAGCAGGTGATCGTCCCCAACGACATCGCCGAGCGCGTCTACTACACCAAGGCCGAGTACGACCGCGTCGCCGCCGCGCCCGAGACCGCGATCACGAAGCTGTTCAAGCAGATGCACGGGCCGCGCTTCGCCAAGGCGCCCGACTCGCGGTCGTTCGTGTGGGACGCGCTCACCGCCGCCGTCTTCCTGCAGCCGTCGATCGCCACCAAACTCGAGGAGCGGTTCATCGACATCGACGTCACCTACGGCCCCAACTACGGCCGGTCCATCGGCTACCACCCGTCGCGGCGCCGCTCGCTCGACTCGCCGGCCGACTTCCCCGCCGGCACGCAGAAAGTGAAGGTGCTGCTGGACGTCGATCGGGCCGCGTTCTGGAACCTCTACGTCGATCGAATGGCGCACCGCCGCTGAGCGCGGCCGCGACCACGAAGGGAGTCGTCATGCACGCAGGAATCCGCGCCACGCTCGTCGCCACCGCCGTCGCGGCGCTGGTCGCCGCCACCGCGCCGCCGGCTGCGGCGCAGGCCGCCCGCAAGAAAGTGTTCATCGACCAGGACGGCGCCGCCCTGGGCACCGACATGATCTCCACGCTGGCGATGCTGCAGTCGCCCGATGTCGAAGTGCTGGGCATCACCGTCACCGCCGGCGACGCCTGGGTCAAGGCCGGCACCGCGCACATGCTGCGCATGCTGGAGCTGACCGGGCACGGCAAGGTGCCGGTGGCCCAGGGGGCCGCCTTTCCGCTCATCAACTCGCGCGAGCTGGCCGCGGCGTGGGAGGCGCAGTACGGCGAGTTCTCCTACAAGGGGGCCTGGAACCCGGGCCGCTACCACCCGCCCGACCAGGTGCCGGTGCCGCCCACCGGCGCCACGACGCTGAAGCCGATCGACCTGCACGGCGCGCTGTTCATGATCCAGCAGATCCGCCGCTACCCGGGCGAGGTCACGCTGTGGGTCGGCGGGCCGTTCACCACCGTGGCGCTGGCCCTGGGCCTCGACCCCGAGATCGCCGGCCTGGCCAAGGAACTGGTGCTGATGGGCGCCGGCTTCAACGTCGGTGCCGGCGGCAACCACCGCATCAACGGCCGGCGCGAGTTCAACTGGTGGTGGGATCCCGAGGCGACGCGCATCGCGATGAGCGCGCCGTGGAAGAAGATCGTCATCACGCCGGTGGACATCTCGGTGAAGACGTCGCTCGGCGACGACCTCAAGAAGCGGCTGGCCGCCTCGTCGTCGCCGGCGGCGCAGTTCATCACCAGGTTCCACCCGCCGGGCCAGGCCGGCGGCGGCGGGTTCATGTGGGACGAGATCTCGGTGCTGGCCTTCCTCGACCCGAGCATCATCACCCAGCAGCAGCAGCTCTACGTGAACATCGACATCGACCACGGACCGGGCTACGGCCAGACCATCTTCGTCGAGGACGTGGTGCCGGGCGCGACGCCCAAGCCGCGCACCATGCCGTCGTGGTGGCGGGTGGCGACGGTGCAGTGGGATCTGAACCTCCCGAAGTTCTACGACCAGTTCGTCCAGCTGATGAGCCGGACGCCCGGCGGCCGGTGAGCCGGCGAAATCGAGGCGACATGACCAGACGATCCAGGATTGCGGTGGTCGGCAGCGCGAACGTCGATCTGACGACCTTCTCCGATCGCTTCCCGAAGCCCGGGGAGACGATTTTCGGCGACCATTTCGACCTCGGCTGGGGCGGCAAAGGCGCCAACCAGGCGGTGGCGTCGCGGCTGTGCGGCGCCGACGTGGCGATGGTGGCGCGGGTCGGCGACGACCTGTTCGGGCCGGCGACGATCGCCAACTTCCAGGCCCAGGGCATCGACGCCGCGCACGTCCGCATCGTCCCCGGCGTGTCGAGCGGGGTGGCGCCGATCTTCGTCGAGTCGAACGGCCAGAACCGCATCATCGTCGTCAAGGGCGCCAACGATCGGCTGCGCCCGGCCGACGTCGACGAGGCGGCGGCGGTGCTCGGCGCCGCCGACTGCATCGTGCTGCAGTTCGAGATCCCGCTCGAGACCGTCTATCACACGGTGCGCTTCGCGGCGGCGCGCGGCATCCGCTGCATCGTCAACCCGGCGCCGGCGCAGCCCGTGGACCTGGCCGCCCTGGCCGGCGTGGACTACTTCGTGCCGAACGAGACCGAGGCCGAGACGATCTCCGGCATGCCGGTGCGTTCGGTGGACGACGCGGCGGCCTGCGCCAGGCACCTGGTGGCGCAGGGCCTGAAGCGCGTCATCATCACGCTGGGCGAGAAGGGCGCGCTCGTCGCCCACGCCGGCGGCACCGAGCTGGTGCCGCCGTTCGCCGTGACGACCAAGGACACGACCGGCGCCGGCGACGCCTTCGTCGGCAGCTTCGCGGTGTTCCTCGGCGAAGGCCTGGCCGAGCGCGACGCCATCGCGCGCGCCAACCTCTACGCCGCGCTCTCGACGATGGGCGTGGGCACCCAGAAGTCGTTCGTCACCCGGCAGCGTTTCGACGAGGAATGGACCGCACGCGCCGGCGCGGCTTCCGTGCCCAAGGCGTAACGGCTGGCCGCCGCGCGCGTGCGACTTCCGCGCGCCAGGTGAGCGATGCTGTCAGGCATGCCAGACCCCCGGTCCATCTCATCACGAATGCGCGGCGCGCAGGCCGCGGCGCGCTTGGCGCGCCTCGATGCCTGCGTGCGGGCGCTGCGCGGCGACATCGTGGCGTTCACCGAAGCCCTCGTCGACGTGGCGTCCGAGAACCCGCCGGGCACCGACTATCCGGCCTGCGTGCGGGTGATCGAGACGCACCTGCGCGGTCTCGGCCTGGAGGTCGAACGCGTCCCGTACACGGCACGGCGCGGCGGCCGCACCGACGACTCCGGCGCCGCCGTCGTGCTGAGCGGCCTCGGCACGGGACGGCGCACGCTCTACTTTTCGGGCCACTACGACGTCGTGCCGGTGTCCACGCCCGGGCAGTGCCGGGCCGAACGCCGCGGGCCGGCGCTGTTCGGCCGCGGCACCGCCGACATGAAGGGTGGCCTGGCGGCCATGACCTACGCGGTGGTGGCGCTGCGCCAGGCCGGCGTGCCGCTGGACGGGCGCGTCGCCCTGGTGTTCGTGCCCGACGAGGAAACCGGCGGCGCGCGCGGCTCGGGCTTCCTGGCCGGCTCCGGGCGGCTGGGCCGCGACGGCATCGGCATGCTGACGCCGGAGCCGACCAGCGGCGTGGTGTGGAACGCCAACCGCGGCGCCGTCACGGTGCGCGTGACGGTGCGCGGGCGCCAGGCGCACGTCGGCCTGATGCACCAGGGGCGCAACGCCTTCGAGGACGCCATCCGCGTCGTCGAGCTGCTGCAGGGGCTGCGGCGGCGCGTCGGCCGGCGCCAGACCCGCTACCGCGTGGTGCCGGCGGCGGCGCGCCGATCGCTGATGCTCATCGGCGGCCGCGTCGAGGCGGGCAGCAACTTCAACGTGGTGCCCGACACCTGCACGTTCACGGTCGATCGCCGGATGAACCCCGAAGAGGACTTCGCCGCCGAACGCGCCGCGCTGTTCGACGTGTTCGCCCGCGCCCGCCGGCTCGGCATCGACCTCGACGTCGAGGTGTTGCAGGAGGGCCGGCCGTCGGGCTCCGACGAAGGCGCGCCGCTGGGGCGGGTGCTGCGCGACCAGGTGCGCGCGGTCACCGGCCGGGCGCCGCGCTTCGAGATGTGTCCCGGGCTGCTCGAGATTCGCTTCTACGCCGCCGTCGGTCAACCCGCCTATGCCTACGGGCCCGGGCCGCTGGCGGTGTCGCACGGCCCACGCGAGTTCGTGCGCATCGATCGGATGGTCGAGTGCGCGGCGATCTACGCGCGGACGGCGGCCGTGGCGTTGGCGCCGGTGTGACCGCCGTCAGCGCCGCGTCCAGAGCGACGTCGGCGAGCCGCCGACCACCAGCGTAGCGCCGTCATCGCTCAGCGCGAACACCGCGGGCTTGCCGGACAGCGCCAGGGTCTGGCGTTCGCCGCCGTCCGGCACGCTCCAGGTGCGCAGCCGCGTCTCGCCGAAGCCGAGCGCGAGCAGCGACCGGCTGTCGGCCGCGAACCGCAGCGTGTCAACGCTGGCGTCCTCGGTCGTCGGCGCCGGCCACTGGCGCGCCAGGCGTAACGACGGCAGCTCGCGCAGCTGGATGTCGCCGGCCAGGCCGCCGATGGCCACCCAGCGGCCGTCAGGACTGAACGCCACCGCGACCTGCTGCTGCCCCTCCACGCTGGCCGGCTCGCCTGGCCGCAACGGCGTGGCGAACCGCACCCGGTCGAGGTCGGCGCCCGCGTAGGCGAGCGTCGTGCTGTCGGGCGAGAACACCACGTGGTCCACCGCCGGACGCTCGACCGGCGCGCTCCACGCCTCGGCCTGCCACCGCAGGTCGAAGACGACGACTCTGGCGGCGTCGCCGACCGCGAGCAGCCGGCCATTGGGGGCGAAGGCGACACTCTCGGCGCTCCACGTCCCGGGGTACTCGTGGACGAGGGCACCGGATTCCGCGTCCCACAACCTGACCGCCGAGCCCGCGGTGGCGACGAGGCGGCCGTCGGGGGCGTAGGCGATGCCGTTGACGTGACCGGGCACGTCCAGCGTTCGCACCGTCTCGCCGCTGGCGGTGGCCACGACAGCGATGCGATCGGTGGACGCGTCCTCGTCGCGCAACACCGCGGCCAGCGCCCCGCCATCGGGGCGGAGGTCGAGGTGCGCGGTGTCGATGGCGATGAGCCGGATCTGGGACCAGCGTCCGGGCGCGGCCGCGGTGAGGGCCGCGGGCGCCGACCCGACGTCGGCGGGCGCGCCTCGCGGCCGCGACGCCCAGATCGCGCCGCCCACGGCCAGCGCCGCGGCGGCGGCCAGGAGCGGCCAGCGCCCGCGGAC
>CAYUAX010000138.1:0-13526 GCA_964442845.1 uncultured Bifidobacteriaceae bacterium
CGCTCTGGATCCGCTGCTGCATCGTCGCCAGGTATTGCGGGCAGCAGAAGTTGGCGACGTCGAGCCGCGCGCCGGTGCCGCCGGCCCCCGACGACAACCCGTCGTTGAAGCCGCGCCCGCGGGCGTCCGGGGCGGCCCCGGTCTGCGCCTGCGCGCCGGTGGTCGGCGTCGCCGACGGCGCGGCCTGGCGCGGCGCCACCTTGGGCGGCGGCGCTTTGGGCGGCGTCTTCTTCGGCGGCGCTTTCACCGGCGCGACCATCTCGGGCGCCGCCGGCGCCGGCGGCCGCACCGGCTCGGGCTTGGCCTCGGGCGGCGCCACCGCCTGCACCGGCCGGGCGCCTTCGGCGACGCGGCCGCCGTTCTGCGGCCCCTGCGGTCCGGCGAGGCTGACGACCATCACCGACTCGGGATCGGCACGCTGGGTCGCCATCCAGCTGGCCGGCACCAGCAGCACGAGGGCGAACAGCACGCCGTGGCCGATCAGCGACGCGCCGAGCATCCGCCCGACGCCGTCGTCGTCGCCGATCCGCGCGGCCAGCACCTGGCTCACGGCGTCCATACCCGAAAGCCTAGCGCCCCCGCGCCGGGGCCGGCTGGGTGAGGATGCCCACCCGCTCGACGCCGCCGGCCTTGAGGCGATCCATCACCTCGGTGATCTCGTTCAGCTGCACGCCGCCGTCGCCGCGCAGGAACACCTCGCGCTCCTCGGCCCGCGCCATCGCCTGGCGCATGCGCTCGCTCAGCGCGGTGAGCGGGATGCTCTCGTCGTCGATGAACACGCGGCGGTCGCTGCGGTAGGAGAGCGGCACCGTCACGTAGAGCCGGGTGTCGTTGATCCGGTTGGCGCGCGCCGACACCGGCAGGTTCACCTCGACGCCCTTCTGCAGCATCGGCGCCGCCACCATGAACACGATGAGCAGCACCAGCATGACGTCGACGAGCGGAATGACGTTGATCTCGGCGAGCGACGTGGTCACCCGCCGCCCGCGTGAGTGGCGACCGCCGCCCGCCGCCTGGGCCATCACCTTGGGCATGTCGGTCAGCCTCCGAAATGCCGTTCGGCGATGTTGAGGAATTCGAGCGCGAAGTCGTCCATCTCGGACGCCAGCACCTTCACCCGCGCCGTGAACGCGTTGTAGAAGTAGACGGCCGGCATGGCCGCGAACAGGCCGATCGCGGTGGCGACCAGCGCCTCGGCGATGCCCGGCGCGACGACCGCCAGATCGGTGGAGCCCTGGGCGCCGATGCCGGCGAAGGCGGTCATGATCCCCCACACCGTGCCGAACAGCCCGACGAACGGGGCGAGGCTGGCGGTGGTGGCGAGGAAGGTCACGCGGCGCTCCAGCTTGATCACTTCGGCCGACGAGGCCCGGAGCAGCGCCCGATCGAGCGCCGCCAGGCTCTTCAGAGTTGGACGTGGGGGGGTGGACGTCGGACTGCCAGGCGCTTTCGCGTCCGGCCGCAACTGCAGGTTCAGCTCAGCATATCCGGCCTGGAAGACGCCGACGAGCGGACTGTGCTCCAGCGACTTGCAGACGCCCTGGACTTCCGAGAACTTGGCGCTCTTGCGGAAGACGTCGAGAAACGACCGGGTCTGGCGTTCGGCCCGCCCGAGTGCAAGGCTCTTGGAAAGGATGATGCCCCACGAGACGACCGAGAAGGCGAGCAGGACGAGCAACGCCGCCTTCGACACCGGGCTGGCATCGGCGATGAGCTCGACGATGCTGATCGCGCCGCGAACGGGCGCCTCCGCGTCCTGGACCTGTTGCAGGGCCAGGAACAGCCATCCAGACGTGCGCAACGACACACCTCCACCGACAAGGGAGTGATGCGCCGCTGGGAACAGCGCGAGTGTGCAACCGTAGCACGTTCCGGGAAATTCTGTCAAACCCATGATAAGATGGCACTTCCGGTTCGCACTCCGACGGTCCTTCTCCCCCCGGACGGCCACCCGATGCTGCGGTATCTCGCGATCAGCAACCTCGCGGTCATCGAGTCGGTGGCAGTCGAATTTGAACAGTCGTTCAACGTGCTGACCGGCGAGACCGGCGCCGGGAAATCCATGCTCGTCGGCGCCGTCGGACTCCTGCTGGGCGGGCGGGCATCCCAGGAACTCGTCCGCACCGGCGAGGACATGGCGACGATCGAAGCCATCTTCGAAGCGGCCGATGGCCGCGAGGTGGCGGTGCGCCGGGAGATCACGGCGCAGGGCCGCAGCCGCGCCTTCGTGAACGGCCAGCTCACCACGTCCACCGCGCTCCGACCGATCGTCGCCGAGTACATCGAACTGCACGGCCAGCACGAGCACCAGCTGCTGCTCGACCCGCTGACCCATGTCCCACTCCTCGACGCCTGGGCCGGGTTGGAGCAGGACGCCGCAGCGGTGGCCGCCGCCTGGACGGCGGTGACCGACGCCGAGCGCACGCTGGAACGAGCCGCTATGGACGCCGGAGAGCGGGCGGCGCGCCTGGAACTGGTCGAGTTCCACCTGGCCGAGCTGCGCAAGGCCCGACCGACCCCCGGCGAGGACGACACCCTGGCTCAGCAGCGCGATGTGCTGCGCCACTCGGGACGGCTCAGCACCCTGTGCGCCGAAGCCTACGGTCTGCTGTACGACGACGAGTCGGCGGCGCTCTCCACCCTTGGGCAGGTCTGGAAGCGGGTGGGGGAGTTGGCCGCCATCGACCCCGCGTTCGCGCCGCATGCGGCTGCTCGCGACGGCTTGAAGGCGCAGCTCGAGGATCTGGCGCTGACGCTGCGCGACTATCAGCAGCACCTCGATGCCTCACCGGGGCGCCTCCAGGAGGTCGAGGACCGGCTGGCGCTGCTCGAGCGGTTGAAGCGCAAGCACGGCCCGAGCCTGGACGAGGTGATCGCCCGATCCGCGGCGCTGGAGCAGGAGCGCGCGGCGCTCGATGCCGGCCCGGGCCGACGAGAGGCCGCCGAAGCCGCCGTCACCGCCGCCCACACGCGCTTCCTGGACGCCGCCCGGGCGTTGTCCGCGAGGCGGCGGTCCGCGGCGCCCCGCCTGGCCGCGGCGGTCGAGCGCGAACTGGCCGACCTCGCCATGGCCGGCACTCGCTTCGAGATCCGGCTCACCGCCGACGAGGCGCGGCCGCACTGGCAGTCCACCGGCATCGACCGCGGCGAGTTCTTCCTCGCCCCGAACGTCGGCGAGTCCGCCAAGGCGCTGGCCCGGATCGCCTCGGGCGGCGAACTCTCCCGCGTGATGCTGGCGTTCAAGACACTAGCGGCGGGCGACCAGCCAGGCCGCACGCTGGTCTTCGACGAGGTCGACGCCGGCATCGGCGGCCGCACCGCCACCGTGGTGGGGGAGAAGCTGCGCCGCCTCGGCGCCGCCGCCCAGGTTCTCTGCATCACCCACCTGCCGCCGATCGCCGCCCAGGCCGCCACGCACTTCGCCATCGCCAAGCACGTGCGCGGCCCGCGGACCGTGACCACGGTCGAACGCCTCGACGACGCCGCGCGCGAGCGCGAGATTGCGAGGATGATGGGAGGGGAGGGCGGGGCAACGCCGCAGGTGCTGGCGGGCGCGCGCGAGCTCCTTGCCCAGGCGAAAGCGAAAGCCCCCGCCGAGGCGAAAGCGAAAGGCGAAAGTCGCCCGGGGGCGAAAGCGAAGGTGCGGTAAGGACCGATGGCGAGGAAATACCTGATCGAGACCTACGGCTGCCAGATGAACGTCCACGACTCCGAGCGGATGGCCGGCCTGCTCGAGGCCGCCGGCTTCGAGCCGACCGATGCCGACGAGGACGCCGACCTGGTCGTCATCAACACCTGCTCGGTCCGCGAGAAGGCCGAGGAAAAGCTCTACACCCGGCTGGGCCACATCAAGGGCCTGCAGCATCGCCTCGGCCGCGCCCCGATGGTGGCCGTCACCGGATGTGTCGCGCAACAGGAGGGCGCCCAAGTACTGGCCAGGTCGCCGCTGGTCGACGTCGTGGTCGGCACGCAACGCGTCCGCATGCTGCCGATGCTGGTCGAACAGGCCGCCGCGGCCGCTGCGGCCGTCACCGGCACCACCGGGGACGCGCTCATCGACATCGCCACGCCGTACGACGAGCCGACGTTTCCATTCGGCCTGACTCGACGCGGCGATCCGGTGAAGGGCTACGTCACGATCGTCGAAGGCTGCAACGACTACTGCGCCTACTGCGTCGTGCCGTACACCCGCGGGCACGAGCGGATGCGTGCCAAGGCCGAAATCCTTCGCGAGGTGGCGGCGTTGGCGGCGAGCGGCCGCCGGGAGGTGCAGCTGCTCGGCCAGATCGTGAACCACTACCAGGCGCCCGACGATCCGGCCTGCGACTTCCCGGCGCTGCTCGAAGCGGTGCACGGCATCGACGGCATCGACCGCATCCGGTTCGCCAGCCCGCATCCGCGCCATTGCTCACCCCGACTGATCGCCGCATTGCGCGATCTGCCGAAGGTCTGCCGCCACCTGCATCTGCCGGTGCAGTCGGGCTCGACGTCGGTGCTCAAGGCGATGCGGCGGCGGCATACCCGCGAGGAGTACCTCGCCCTGGTCGATCGCCTGCGCGACGCCCTGCCGGACCTCCAGCTCTCGACCGATATGATCGTCGGGTTCCCAGGAGAGACGGCCGAGGACTTCGAGCAGACGTTGTCGCTCACGGAAGCCGTCCAGTACCACAGCATGTTCTCGTTCAAGTACTCGCCTCGCCCGAACACGTTGGCCGCGCAGCGGATGCCCGACGACGTGCCGGAGGCGGAGAAGACGCGGCGCATCGTCGCCCTGCAGGAGCTGCAGAAGGGCATCCAGACGCGCCTGCACGAACGCTCGGTCGGCCGCACCGTCGACGTGCTCGTCGACACCACGAGCCGCCGCCGCGCCTGGGAGCTCGCCGGCCGGACCAGCGGGAACACGGTCGTGAACCTGCCGGGCGAGCCCGAGTGGCTCGGGCGGATCGTGCCCGTCCGCATCGAACGCGCGGGGGCCTTCGGGGTCTGGGGACAGGCCGTGGCCGCCCCCGTGGTCCCGGCCTGAGAAGGCGGACGGCCATGCTCATCGAGATGACGATCAAGGGCCTGACGGTCGATCCGGTGACCAACATGCCGATCGTGATCCTGCGCGACGAGCACGACCAGCGGGTGCTGCCGATCTGGGTCGGGGTCTTCGAAGCCAACGCCATCGCCCTCCAGATCGAGAACGTCCACACGCCGCGGCCGATGACCCACGACCTGCTGCGCAACGTCATCCAGGACCTGCAGGCGACGGTCGACCGAGTCGTCGTGTGCGACGTGAAGGAGAACACCTTCTTCGCGCTCATCCAACTGACGACACCTGGCGGCCCCGTCGCCATCGACGCGCGGCCGAGCGATGCCATCGCCCTGGCGCTGCGCACGCGTGCGCCCATCCTGGTCGAGCCGCACGTACTCGACGGCGCCAAGACCCTCGACGTCGCCCACGAGAAGGTGGATGGCGAACGCCTGCACCAGTGGCTCGAGAGCCTGGACCCCGACGACCTCGGCAAGTACAAGATGTAGGTTGCGCGCCATGGCGCGCGGCGGCCGGACACGTCACGGTCTGGCACGCGCTCGGTGTCGAGCCGCCGACATCGCCACTGTCGGCCGGCCGACATTTCCCCTATCTCCCACAAATACCGTAGTTTACGCGTGCCAATTTCGGCAGATCCGCCCTGTCCCGCCGTCCTGTCGCTTGACGCCCGTGAACAGCGGCTCCTAGAATGACGCCACTCGGCTTCCCCTCCGAGGTTCCGGCCGCGCCCCTGGGTGGCCGCAACCGCAATGATCCTCGCCATCGCGAACCAGAAAGGCGGCGTCGGCAAGACGACGACGGCGCTCAACCTCGCCGCCGCGCTCGCGCTGCGCGGCAAACCCACGCTCCTGATCGACCTCGATCCGCAGGCCAACAGCAGCATGTCGTATCTCGACCTCCGCGAGGTCGAGAAGGGCATGTACGACGTGTTCGTGGACCCCGAGATCCCACTGGCGTCGATCGTCCGGCCGACCGCGCTGCCGAACCTGTCGGTGGCGCCGGCCCGCATCTCGCTGGCCAAGCTCGAATCGCGCCTGGTAGGGGAGTTGGATGCTCCGTTCCGCCTCAAGGACCAGCTCGCCAAACTCGAGGGGTTCAGCCACGTCGTCATCGACTGCCCGCCGGCCCTCGGCCTGCTGACGGTGAACGCCCTGGTCGCCGCGACCCATCTGCTGATCCCCATCCAGTCGTCGTACTTCGCCCTCGAGGGCACCGACGACCTCCTGGAGACCATCGAGAAGGTGCGGCAGCGGCCGAATCCAGCCCTCAAGATCCTCGGCGTCGTGATCACCATGCACGACCGCCGCACCGCGCTCGGCCGCGACATCCGCGAGCAGATTCGCAAGGTGTTCGGGGACAAGGTGTTCAACACGGTGATCAGCAAGAGCGTGCGGCTCGAGGAGAGCCCCGCCTACCGCGAGTCGATCTTCACGTTCGCCCCGGAGTCCTCCGGCGCGAGCGAGTACTACCGCCTGTGCGAGGAGGTGATTGACCGTGCCTAAACGCGGCCTCCCGGAAGCCCTGCAGATGCGCCACGACGCGCACTACGTCGAGGCCCTGGCCTCGTCGGCGGCCCCGCCCGTGGGCCGCATGGTGCCCATCGACCACGTGGACCCCAATCCCGACCAGCCGCGCCAGGCCATGGGCGACCTGTCGGACTTGGTGGCCTCGCTCACCGAGAAGGGCATCATCGAGCCGCTGATCGTCCGCCAGCGCGGCGCCCGCTACCAGATCATCGCCGGCGAGCGACGCTACCAGGCGGCTATCCGCGCCGGCATCACCGAACTGCCGGTCGTCGTTCGGGACGTCGACGACACGGAAATGCTGGAACTCGCCCTGGTCGAGAACATCCAGCGCAAGGACCTGACGGCGTTCGAAGAAGCCGAGGCGCTCCACAGTCTCAGCCATCGCTGCGGCTACACCCACGAAGACCTGGCCAAGCGCCTGGGGAAGTCGCGCACGTCGATCACCGAGTCGCTGTCGCTCACGGCGATCCCGCCCGACGTCCGCAAAGTGTGCCGCCTGGCCGACATCAGCAGCAAGTCGATCCTCCTGCAGGTGGCCCGCCAGGGCGACCCCAAGAAGATGCTGGCCCTGGTCGAGAAGATCGCGACGCATGGCGCCACCCGCGAGCAGCTCCGCAAAGACCAGGACAAGCCCAAGCCCGGCCGTCCGAAGGCGTATGTCTTCAGCTTCAGGCCCGAGACCAAGGCCTTCAACCTGCGGCTGACGTTCGCGAAGAAGAACGCCTCTAAGGACGAAGTGATCAGCGCCCTCGAGGCGATTCTCGACGAGCTTCGCAACGCCTGATTCGCGCGGCGAGCGATCAGAAGCGAGTGCCTTCTGGTCGCTTAGTTTACATAATATATATTATCAGACTCTCTGCAAATCACGCAAGAATACCGGCTGTTGATGTTCTGTGGGCCGTTTGCCCTGCGTGAATTGCCGAGCTGGACGCCCTGCCCGGTCCGGGCGTCGGATTCGAGGCCGGACCGCGATTCAGGCGCGCCAGCGGCGCCCGTTCACACCGGCCACCGGCACCTCGACGACGCGCTCGAGTCCGTCGGCGGGAATCGCCTGAACGACATGGCCGGCGCGATCCCGCGCCACGAGGCGCAGGTGCACCATGTCACCGGGCGCGGCGCCGATGTCCGCCCACGTCACTCGGGCCATGCCAGCCTCGACCGCCACGGCGGCCGGGGGCTCCAACGGCGATCGGCGCAGTTCGAGGACGAGGTCCGCCGCGGCGCCCGGGGCGACATCGGCCATGACGGCCAGGCCTTCCGGCGTCAGCCCGACCCGCGCGTCAGCGACCGGACCCGCCGCCACCCGATGCATCGCGCCGCCGGCCCGTTGCAGGCTGACCGCGCCGGCATGGGTGAAGTACGACTCGGCGTCGCCCATGCCGTCCACCGGACCGGGCTGAATCACATCGTCAGGGTCCTGACGGGTGGTGATCACGCTGCGATGCACGGCTTCCGGCACCGGCTCGCCGAGCGCCTGGTACACCCGCCCCAGATGCTGCCGGTACAACGCGTCGAATTCCCGGTCGTGGGCCGATGAATGGTCGTCGCCGTACCACCAGCACCAGTCGCTGCCTTCGGCGGCCAGCACGGCGTCGTAGGCGGCCGCGCGGGCCTCGGGCGGCGCGTCGGTGCGGGCGTCGAGACGGGCCCGAGCCGCGCCCAGGAGTTCCCAGGCTCGGCGGTCGTCGCGATGGCCGATCCAGATGCCGAAGTCGGCGTTGATCCATGAGCCGGCGAAGATCGAGCGAAGACGCCGGGCCGGGAGGTCGGCGGCTTCGCGCATGGTCACCGGTTCGATGTCCGACGCGTCGACGATCGCCTGGTAGAGCGCGCGGAGGAACGGGCGGCCGCCGTCGGCGTAATGCTCCCAGGCGTTCTCGCCGTCGAGGATCACCGGCACGACCGGGGCCGCGACCCCGGCGCGGATCGCCCGCTGGCCCGCCTCGCGGACCCGGGCCAGGAAGTCGCCCGCCGCAGCTCCCGCGCTCCATCCCTGATAGGTGAACCCGACCAGGTCGGAGAGGGCATGGTCGCGGAACAGCACCCGCAACTCCCCCGCCGGCGTCGGCAGTGCATGCGGCTGGCAGCGTGCGCCGGCGGTCAGCGGCGTCTCGGCAGCCGAGCGCTGCAAGATGTCCTCGTCGGTGGCCATCCACCGGAACCCGGCCTCGGCGATGGCCGCAGCCGCGGCATCCGAGACGCTACCCTCGGAGGGCCAGACCCCGGTCGGGGTCTCCCCGAACCAGCGGCGATGCGCCGCGACGGCGCGCCGCAGTTGCTCGGCGGCGTCCTCGGGACGCCGGAACGGCGGCTCGGGGAGCGGCGCGGTCGGGTGCGCCGCGTGATGCGCCGCCGAGTCGCACAGCAGCGGCAGAATCGGATGGAAGTACGGCGACGTCGACAGCTCCACTGCACCGCCGGCCGCCGCCGCCCGGTAGGCCGGGACCACGCCGCGCAGCAGCTCGAGTTCGAGCGCCCGCAGCGCCGCCTTGTCGTGGTCGTCGAACCCGCGGCCCTTCCCCACCAGCCGCCGCGCCCGCACGTCGGCGGCGCGCACCTCGGGATCGATCCACGCCAGCTTCTGCCACACCTGCAGATCGCGCAGGTCGTCGGCCGCGAACGCCCGGCCGGCGGCGCGCCGCGCCGCCAGCTCGGCATAGCGCGGGAACGGCTGGATCATCGTCGGCGCATGGGCGTGGAAACCTTCGCGCACGAACCACGCGGCGTCGTCGTCGGCCATCGTCGCGGCGTCGGCCAGGCCGAGGACGAGCTGGCGGTCCCAGGTGCGCTCGGTCGCATACGCCTCGACCTGCTCGACCAGCGACGGCACCAGGTTGAACGTGGCGCGCATGCCGGCGACGGCGCCGACGGCCCCGACCATGCCGGCGTAGTCCTTCAGCGCGTGCAGCCGCACCCACGGCAGGATCGACTCGCCGCTCGCCGGGTCGAGGTAGTACGGCTGGTGCATGTGCCAGAGCAGGGCGAGGCGGATGCGGGCGGCGGACATGCGCGGGTACAATCGACGATCAGCGCATGCGCACGCTGGACCGGTACGTCCTCCGCGAGACCCTCGCGCCCTTCGCGCTGGCGCTGCTGGTCCTCACCTTCATCCTGATCATCCCCTTCATCATCGCTCAAGCCGAGACGATGATCGCCAAGGGGGCGCCGTGGCTGGTCGTCGCCCGGGTGATGGTCACGCTGCTCCCGCAGGCGCTCGGCCTCACCATCCCGATGGCCGTGCTGGTCGGGCTGCTGGTGGCGCTGGGCCGCATGTCGGGCGACCGCGAGGTGGTCGCCCTGCTCGCCTGCGGGTTGAGCCCGCTGCGCCTGCTGCGCCCGGCGCTGGTGCTGGGCGTCGCCGGCTGGGCGACGACCTCCTACGTGATGCTGTGGGCGATTCCCGATGCCAACCAGGCGTTCCGTGAGATCACCACGCAGCTGGTCGCCGACCGCGCCGAGGGCGAAGTCAAGCCGCGGGTCTTCTTCGAGGACTTCCCGGGCTTCGTCGTCTACGTGCGCGAGGTGCCGGCCAGCGGCGGCTGGACCGGCGTCCTCGCCGCCGACACCCGCACGCCGGATCATCCGGTGCTCTTCCTGGCCGAGCGCGGCCGCATGCTCGTCGATCGCGGCCAGCGCACGATCCAGATGGTCCTGACCAACGGCTCGCGGCACAGCACCTCGCCGCGTGACGCCGACGGCTACGAGGTGGCGCGGTTCGGCGAGATCGTCATGTCCCTGGATCCGGAGAGCGTGTTCCCGCGCGCCGGTCCGGCCCGCGGCGAACGCGAGATGACCATCGCCGAGCTGCGCGCCCGCGCCGACACGCTGGCGGCGGCCGGCCAGTCCACGCACAGCCCGTGGATGGAGATCCACAAGAAGTTCTCGATCCCGGCCGCCTGCCTGGTGTTCGCGCTGATCGGCGTGGCGCTCGGCGCCAGCTCGCGCCGCGACGGCAAGCTGGTGAGCTTCATGCTCGGCGTCGGCGTCATCTTCGTCTACTACGCGGTGATGCTGCTCGGCCAGGCGCTGGCCAAGGGCCAGCACGTGGCGCCGTGGGTGGCGACGTGGCTGCCCAACCTGCTGCTCGGCGTCGTCGCCGTCGGGCTGCTGTGGCGGCAGGCCGGGCCGACGCGGCGGCGCCGCGCGGTGGCCCTGCCGGCCCTGCCGGTGCTGGGCCGGTGGTGGCAGGCGGTGCGCCGCGACTCGATCGTCTCGCGCGTGCCCGATCTCACCTGGCTGCGGCCGACGCTGCTCGATCTCTATGTCGGGCTGCTCTACCTCCGCATCCTGGTGCTGGGCCTGATCGGGATGGCCGGGCTGTTCTACATCTCGACGTTCATCGACCTGTCGGAGCGGCTGGTCAAGGGCACGGCGACGATCGGGATGCTGCTCGCCTACTTCTGGTGGGCGACGCCGCAGTTCGTCTACTACATCATCGCCATCGCCGTGCTGCTGGCCGCGGTGGTCACGATCGGCGCGCTGACGAAGAGCAGCGAGCTGGTCGTGATGCGCGCCTGCGGCATCAGCCTCTACCGCACGGCCTTGCCGCTGTTGGCGGCGGCGGCGATCGGCTCGGCGGCGCTGTTCGCCCTCGAGGAGCGCATCCTGGCGCCGGCGAACCGCCGCGCCAGCGAGCTCAATCGCCTGATCCGCGGCCAGAGTCCCCGCAATCTCGACGTGCTCAACCGCAAGTGGCTCACCGGCGCCGACGGCGCCCTGTACCACTACCAGTTCTACGACACCCGCCAGCAGGTGTTGAACGGCGTCACGATGCTGCGCTTCGCCGCCGACGACCCCGGACGCATCGTCGATCGCCTGTACGCCCGCACCGCCACCGCGGCGCCTGGCGACGTCGCCGATCCGACCCGCTGGCTGGCGCGCAGCGGCTGGCGCCGCACCTTCGACGCCGAGATGGCCGTCGCCGAGTACGACCGATTCGACGAACGCGTCGTCGCGCTGGACGCGCCGGAAACCTTCGTCACCGAGGCGCCGCCGCCCTCCCAGATGAACTACGGCCAGCTGCGCACCTACATCGCCGACCTGCGGGCCAGCGGCTACGACGTGCGCGAGGACGAGGTGGCCCTGCACCGCAAGGTGGCCTTCCCGTTCGTGACGCTGGTGATGACGCTGATCGGCGTGCCGTTCGCCGTCACCACCGGGCGGCGCGGCGCGCTCTACGGCGTCGGTGTCGGCATCGTCCTGGCGCTGGTCTACTGGACGATGATCAGCGTGTTCGCCGCCTTTGGCGCCGGCGGCGCCATGCCGCCGCTCCTGGCGGCGTGGGCACCCAACCTGCTGTTCGGCGCCGCCGCCGTCTACCTGCTGTTCACCGTCCGCACCTGATCCGACCCGACGACGCTCAGCGCGTGAGCTGCGGTGGCCAGAGCGTGAGCCGGCCGCGACTGCCGGGCACCGCGTGGACGGTGTCGGTGACGACGAGCAGCGCGCCGACACGATCGAGCGGCGGCCGTGGCTGAAGGGCGTCGCCGAACGGCGCCAGCGCCGCGAACGGCACGTCGATCTCGCGCGTGTCGCCATCCACGAAGATCGAACTGCCCCACCGCTGGCCGCCGCCGTCGGGAACGCGCAGCTGCACCCACACCCGGCGCGGCCCGTCGCTGGCGACGCGCAGCCGCACCCCGGTCGCCGACGGCAGAAGCGGCGGCGTCGGCATCTGCACCGCGGCGAACGTCTCGGCCGACGCTCCCAACTGCCACGTGACGTCCACCGCGTCCGCCGTAGCCGACGGCGCCAGCTGCGCCGTGGCGTCCGTGGCGTGCTCCATCGCCCAGACCGCCGCGCCCTCGCTGCCGAACGGCCCGAGCACGGTGGCCGGCGGCGTCACCGGCGGCGGCGTCGCGAGCACAGGCCGCAGGTAGATCGGGTTGGTCACCAGCCATGGCCGCTCCGTGCCGTCCCACGTCACCCGTACCTCGACCCGGCAGGCTCCCGGGATGCCGTCGCTCTGCCAGGCGAGGCGGCCGCCGGGTTCGTCGGCCACGGTCTGGCCGTCGCAGACCAGCCGGCTGTGCGCGCCCGCGGGGACGTCGGCGGCGAAGCCGACAGCGACGACGCCGCGCGGCGCCAGCCAGCCGCCCATCTCGGCCCGCGCCCCGCCGCTGTCCGCCGCGAACTGCAGCGCGCCCGAGGGCGCGATCCCGTTCAGGACGGCGTAGCTCCGTCCGGCGCGCAAGGTCGCGAGCACGCGCGTCGCGTCGGCCGCGGCTTCACCGGTGAGCGGCGCCGGCAGCATCACGACGTTGGCGAACCCGCCGAACAGCACGCGGTACGACGGCAGGCCGAGCGCCAGGCCGTCGTCGTACGGCTCACCGCCACGCAGGCCGAGTCGGGCATGCGCGTCGTGCGCGGCGAGACCGACCGCCGGGCGCCGCGCGGCGAGCCGATCCCACTGGGTCAGTTCGAATTCCGGACGATCGATCAGCGTCGTCACCGCTTCGACGCCGCGCCACGGATAAGCCAGCAGCGCCCGCCATAGCCGGCGCGGCGCCTCCCGCCACACGCTGTCGCCGTTCAGCCACTCGAGGCCGTCGATCGGCGCGTCCCAGTCGCGCCAGCGCAAGGCCGGCTTCGCCGACCCTGGATGGGCCGCGATGCCGAAGCCGCCGAGCCTGGCGACGTCCTCCACTACCGCCCGCGGCTCGCCGCCCAGCGGGTACGGCGCCGGCGCGGCGCCGACGGCGACGTAGTGGCCGCTCCACGTGCTGATCTCGACGCCGTCGATGACCAGCACGCCGTCGAGGTACACCGGCGGATCGGCGGCCCGGCGGCCGTCGCCGTGATCGGTGAGCACGACCACCGCGACGCCGGCGCGGGCCGCGGCCCGCGCGACCGCTTCGCGCGAGCCGGTGCCGTCGGATCGGGTGGTGTGGACGTGCAAGGCGACGCGGACGTGGCCGGGCGCCAACGGGCCGGCGGCCGGCGCCGTTGCCGGCGGCAGGGCCAGC
>CAYUAX010000139.1:0-13462 GCA_964442845.1 uncultured Bifidobacteriaceae bacterium
CCCGACGACGGGAAGCGCCACGAGATCATCGACGGCGAGCACGTCGTGACCCCGTCGCCCAACGTGCGGCATCAGATGCTGGTGCTGCGGCTCGCCTACGAACTCCAGCACTACTTCCGCTCGCACCCGCAGGCCGGGCAAGTGTTCACCGCGCCGCTCGACGTGCTGCTGTCGCCTTACGACATCGTGGCGCCGGACCTGTTCGTCGTCACCGGTGACCAGGCCGGCATCCTGACGGAAAAGAACGTGCAGGGGCCGCCAGCGCTGGTCATCGAGGTGCTGTCGAAGAGCACGCGCAAGCGCGACGCGCAGACCAAGCGGCGCCTCTTCGAGCGGAGCGGCGTGCGCGAGTACTGGCTCGTGGACCCGGAGCTCGACGCCGTGCAGGTGTTCCGGCCGACGCCCGAGGGCAGGCTGGCCCGCGTGGCGGAGCTGACGGCCGAAGACGGAGACGTGTTGACCACGCCGCTGCTGCCTGGGTGCCAGATCGACGTGCGCGAGCTGTTCCGTAAACACATCTCGTCGGGCCCGGCGCGATCGTAGAAGACATGTTTGCCCGCGAGGTCGATGTGGCGCATTCCGCCGCGCGACACACGCGAGTGGCGAGCAGAATCCGCCCCATCTGGGTCAAGGGCCGTCGATTCGCTGGCAATTGGTGACGGCACGGCGCTCGCATTGTCCCGTGCAATGGCCGGATGTAGACTCCGTTCATGGCCGGGGAGGATCCGATGCGCTCGCCTGCGGCGCCCGCCGACACGCGATTCACGTACGACGACTTCGTGCTGTTCCCCGACGACGGGAAGCGCCACGAGATCATCGCCGGCGAGCACTACGTGACCCCGTCGCCCACCGTGCGCCATCAACGGCTCGTGAAGCGGTTACTGCTCGAGATCGAGCTGTATCTCAAAACCAATCCACGCGCCGGCGAGGTGTTCCCCGCGCCACTCGACGTCGTCCTCTCGCACTTCGACGTCGTCGAACCCGACCTGTTGTTCGTGGCCGGGGACCAGACGGACATCCTGACGGAAAAGAACGTCCAGGGAGCGCCCGCGCTCGTGGTCGAGGTGCTGTCGAAGAGCACCCGCAAGCGCGACGCACAGATCAAGCGTCGCCTGTTCGAGCGCACCGGCGTTCGCGAGTACTGGCTGGTCGACCCTGAACTCGACACGGTGCAAGTGTTTCGGCCGTCAGCGGAAGGCAGGCTGGCACGCGTCGTCGAATTGACTTCCGAAGATGGCGACGCGCTGACCACGCCGCTGTTGCCAGGCTGCCAGATCGACCTGCGCGAACTGTTCCGTAACGTCACGTAGCGCCGGTCACAGCCGTCGCTCGTTTTTCCTTGCCGGCGTTGCCGTCTTTTGCCATTCTTTCGCCCCTCGGGCGAGGCAACGAACCTGGGCTCCACGGCCACCATCCTCCACGCTGACCTCGACGCTTTCTACGCGTCGGTCGAACAGCTGCTGGATCCTCGCCTGGGCGGCAAGCCGATCGCGGTCGGTGGCGGCGTGGTGCTCGCGGCCTCCTACGAAGCGCGGGCGTTCGGCTTGCGAAGCGGCATGCCGGGACGGCGCGCGCGGCAACTCTGTCCCGACCTGGTGTTCGTCGGCGGGCACTTCGACGAATACCAGCGGCTCGGCGACGCCGCCATCGGCGTGCTGGGCGATTTCACGCCGTCCATCGAGCGCATCTCGATCGACGAGGCCTTCGCCGACGTGGCCGGCTGCACCCATCTCTTCGGGTCGCCGGCAGAGATCGCCGGAAAGGTGCGGGCGCGCGTGCACGCGGAGCTGGGCTTGCCGATCTCCGTCGGCGTGGCGCGCACCAAGCATCTGGCCAAGATCGCCTCGCAGGTGGCGAAGCCGGATGGCTTGGTGGTCGTCGATCCAGACGCTGAACGCGAGTTTCTCCACAACCTGCCGGTCGCGCTGATGTGGGGCGTGGGCCCCGCCACCGAGGCGCGGCTCGCCACGATCGGCGTCACCACGATCGGTCAGTTGGCGGAGAGTTCGCCTCAGACCGTGGAGCGGTTGCTTGGAACCGGGGCGGGAAACAAGCTGTGGGCCCTGGCGTGGAACCGCGATCCGCGGCAGATCCAGACGCACCGGCGCGCGCACTCCGCCGGCGCGCAGTCGGCGCTCGGACGACAGCCCGCCATCGAGCGCGTCTTCAAACCCACGCTTCATCACCTGGCCGACCGCATCGGCGGCCGGCTCCGCGCCAAGTCGCTGGGCGGGCGGACGATCGCCGTCCGCGTCCGCTTCGCCGACCTGCGTTCGGTCACGCGGGCGGTCACGCTCGCGGCACCGATTTCTGCCACCAGGGCCATCGCGGAGATCGCCGAGGATCTGGTGCGCGGCGTCCTGGCGGATCACCGCAACGAGAAGACGATCTCGCTGCTGGCGATCTCTGTGTCGCATCTCGAGGCGCACGCCACCGTGCAGCTCGAGTTGCCGCTCGGGCTGGCCGACGAAGGGCGCCGTCCTGGCACCAGGAAGGGGCTGGCGCGATCGCGCGCAGACCGGGCCGTGGACGCGATTCGCAAGCGCTTCGGCGATCACGCGGTGGACTATGGATCGGCATCAGGGAGCGGGCGCTCCGTGCCTGACGAGTTCCGTCGTCTTGCGGAACGGGAGCTCTGAACAACGACGTAGTCGACCCGGCTATTCAGCCGTCCGACACCCTTCCATATCGTCGCGGTGCGGACGCCATGCGGGTCTCGTCGCACTTTCCGCCATGGTGACTCCTCGCGCCTGATGCACCTTCTGCGCGGTCGCACTGGTGATGAAGAACAGCCTTCACGAACGCCAATGAATTCGATGGATTAGGCCTCAGGCACGCCTGCTGCATCCCCGGATGGCAGGTTCCGCCGGGATGGTTCACAATGCGCAGAGAGACCGCGATGCCCACCTTGGCCAGGATCACCAGAGACCCGCGTCGCATGGGCGGCAAGCCCTGCATTCGCGGCCTGCGCGTCACGGTGGGTGCTGTGGTCGGCCTGGTAGCGGCCGGGCACTCCACTGCCGACATCCTGCGCCAGTATCCGTATCTGGAGGCCGAGGACATCGCCGAGGCGCTGTCGTACGCGGCGTGGCGGGCCGAAGAGGTGGAAGTCCCGCTCAGCAACGGCTGACGCTGGTTCTCGACCTGAACCTACCGCCGTCGCTCGTTGAGATACTTCAGGACCTCGGCGTCGCCTCGCGCCATTGGTCCACGCTCGGTCCACTGGATGCCCGCGACGACGTCGTACTAGCGCGCGTGGGCGCCGACCACGCGGTGCTTGTGACGCACGACCTCGACTTTTCGGCGATCCTCGCCGCGTCCGGCGACCGTGCTCCGAGCGTCATCCAGATTCGGCTGCACGACCTCACCGCTCCGAGCGTGGGCCTCGCCATCGCGCGCGTCGTCGCCGAGTATGGACAGCTGCTTCAGGACGGCGCACTCGTCTCGGTGCGCGAGGCGGGTGCCCGGGTTCGAGTGCTGCCGCTGCGGGAGCGCTGAGGCCTCGAGGGCTATACCAGATATGGTATCGTCGTCGTGGAATGGCCAAGGTGAAGGAGTTGCATCGACGCTGGCGCCGTGAGCCAGCGTACGCGGATGCCTATGAGGGGATGGCCGGCGAGTTCCGGCTGGCGCAAGTGCTGATTGCCACCCGTGCCCGGGCCGGGCTCTCGCAGGCCGAGTTGGCGGCGCGGATGAAGACGTCGCAGTCCTACGTGGCGCGCCTCGAGAGCGGGCAGGTGCGGCCATCGACCGACGCCCTGGCGCGCTTCGCGGAGGCCACCGGCACGACGCTCCGAATTTCGTTCGAGCCGGCGGCTGACAAGGCGGCCAGGCGCGCGTGAGGCGCACCCGGTTGCCGGTCGTTCTCAAATAGGCTACGATTGTTCTCCAAGTGAGAACAACCAAGAGTAAGGACCGACCCGGGCGGCGGCCCCAGGGCCTCGCATCGACGCTGTTCGGCAGCACGCGCCAGGCCGTGTTCGGTCTGCTGTTCGGTCATCCCGGACAGGCGTTCTACGTGCGTGAAATCGCCCGGGTGACCGGAGGCTCGGTGGGCACCGTCCAGCGCGAGCTGCTCCAGCTTGTCGGCCCGGGCATCCTCGAGCGAACCGTCAGGGGCCGGCAGGTGTACTTCCAGGCCGACCGGAAGTGTCCGATCTTCGAGGAGCTGCGGTCGATCGTCGCCAAGACGTCGGGGCTGGCTGACGTGCTGCGCGCAGCCCTCCGGGACCTGCGTGACCGTCTTCAAGTGGCCTTCGTGTTCGGGTCGCTCGCGTCGTCCGAAGGCAGCCCCGAGAGTGACGTGGACGTGTTCGTCGTCGGGACCGTGACGCTGGGCGACGTCGTCGATGCGCTGGCCGGCACGGATTCTGAATTGGGGCGCGAGGTGAACCCCGTCGTGCAGTCACCTGAGGAGTTCGCCAGGCGTGTAGCGGCAGGCGACCATTTCGTGACGAACGTGCTGGCGGGACCGAAGCTCTTCCTGATCGGAGACGACGATGTCCTTGGCCGACTGGGAGCGGCACGGGTGGCTGGTTCCGCACACCACGAGCCGCCGGGAGATCGCAGATCTGCTCGCACTGGTGCAGCGCGATCTCGACGACAGCCGAGCCCGCGACGTCAGCACTGACTGGCGATTCAACATCGCCTACAACGCGGCGATGCAGTCTGCCAGGGCGGGGCGCTCGCCGAGGCGGTGCGCACGCACGTGGTGTCGTGGCTAGAGACGAACCGCCCGCAGTTCAGGCCACCTTGGAGCGCCCGACGACGATCTGAACGCCAACGCCAGCGTGTCCGAGCATGGCGATCAGGGTGTCGATGCTGAAGCGATCAGTCTTGCCTCGCACGAGATCACTGACCCTCGGCTGCGTCACCCCGAAGAGCGTCGCCGCTTGAGCCTGGGTCAGGCCCCGCGCGTCGATCAGCTGGCTCAGGCGGATCATGAGGTCGGAGCGAAGCTTGAGGTTGGTCGCCTCTGCTGCCGGAAACCCGAGATCTCTGAAGACATTGCCACGCGAACGTCGAACCCTTGTCGTCATCGCCTGTTTCATGGAGTATATACATACTTGTATCGAGGCGCGGCGACGCGTCGCAGACGCCATCGCTTGGCGAGCTCCGGCGCCCAGGCAGAGCTGAAGCTCTGCCCTACGTACACGCGCTGCCCTACGGCCGTGGCTGAGGGCGGGCGGTTCTACGCGATCGCCGCGTCGAGTCCGGCAATCAGCCGGTCGATCTCGTCCACCGTGTTGTAGTGCACCATCGACACGCGGACCACGCCGCCGGCGGCCTGCAGCCCCAGGTGATCGACCAGCCGTCGCGAGTGGAAGTCGCCGTAGCGGATGCCGATGCGCAGCGGGTCGATCCGCCGCACGATGTCGGGCGCGGCCTGGCCCTGCACGGTGAAGCTGATCGTGGGCACGCGGACGGCCTGGTCGGCGGTGGCCTCGCCGATCACTGATACCCGCGGCTTCGTGGCCAGGTAGCCCAGCAGCCGCCGCGCCAGCACCTCCTCGTGTGCGGCCATGGCCGCGAAGGCCGCCTGCATCCGCGCCCGCGGCGTGGCCGTGGTCGGCGCGTTCGCGCTCACGCGCGTGCCGAGCGCCTCCACGTATTCCACGATGCCCACCGATCCCCACGACAGCTCGTAGTTCGGGTTGCCGGGCTGCAGCTTGTAGGGGATGCGGTCGTTGGCGATGAAGTAGTGATACAGGTTGGCCAGCTCCAGCAGGTGCGCGTACTTGCCGTAGAGCAGCGCGTGGTGCGGTCCGTAGACCTTGTAGAGGCTCAGCACGTAGTAGTCCACGTCCCAGGCGGCCACGTCCACGAGACGATGCGGCGCGTAGGCCACGCCGTCCACGCACACCTTGGCGCCGTGGTCGTGCACGAACCTGGTGATCTCGGCCACGGGATGGATCGTGCCGAAGATGTTCGAGGCGTGCGTGAAGGCGACGAGCCTGGTGCGCGGCGACATCACGCGGGCCAGGCCGCCCAGCTCGAGCCGGCGCGACACCGGGTCGAATTCCCAGAAGCGCGGCACCACGCCCACGGCCTCCAGGCCCACCCACGCGCCGATGTTCGATTCGTGGTCGGCGCGTGTCACCACCACTTCGTCGCCCGGCGCGAACTGGTGCGCCATGGCCCGCGCCAGGAGCTGCACGAGCAGCGTCGAGGTGGGCCCCATCACCACTTCCTCGGGACGGCTGGCGTTGACGAACGCCCCCATCCGCTGCTGCGCCTCCTGCAGGCGCGCGGTGGCGCGCTCGGACACGGCGTAGCTGGCGCCGAGCTGCACGTTGGTGGTGCGCAGGTAGTCGGCGATGCGGTCGATCACGTTGCCCAGCGCTTGCGAGCCGCCGGCGTTGTCGAGGAACACCCAGTCGCCGGCCAGCGCCGGGAACTGTGACCGGACGAACGGCAGATCGAGCGGCGCGGCCGCGGCATCCGACGAGTGCGACGACGACTCCGACGTCATGGCGCGCAGCATAGCAGCCCGGGGATGGAAGTCTCGACGGCATTCGACCGACGATGCATCACCGATCGCGGCGTTGCTCCGCCCTCAGATATTCCCGATATTCCTCGGTTGTCGCGCCTTGCGCTCGGCGCGCCTCGTCGGTCTCGGTGCTCGCCGACACTTCCACCCCGGGCTACTCCAGACGGTGATAGTGTGAGCGCCCAATGCGCTGGCTGGCCCCGCTCGTCGCCACCAAGTCGATCGAAGAGCTGAAGGCCGAAGCCGGCGGGAGCGGCCATTCCAACAGCCACGCGCTGAAGCGCGTGCTGGGCCCCGGGCAGCTGGTGATGCTCGGCATCGGCGACATCATCGGCGCCGGCATCTTCGTGCTGGCCGGCGTGGCGGCGGCGCAGTACGCGGGCCCGGCCATCATCCTGTCGTTCCTGCTGGCGGCCGTGGCGTGCAGCTTTGCCGCGCTGTGCTACTCGGAGTTCGCGGCCATGCTGCCGGTGTCGGGCTCGGCCTACACCTACGCCTACGCCACGCTGGGCGAGCTGGCGGCGTGGATCATCGGCTGCGCCCTCACGCTGGAGTTCGCGGTGGGGCCGGCCGCGGTGGCGGTGGGGTGGTCGGGCTACGTCTCGAGTCTGCTGCGCGACCTGGGCATCGCCGTGCCGCCAATCTTCACCGCGCCGCCGGGCACGGTGCTGGTGGAAACGGCGCCGCGCCGCTGGGAGGTGCTGGCGAACGTGGCGGAGCGCCTGGCGGCGCAGGGCATCGACCCGGCCACGCTGGCGCACGAGACCGCGCTCTTCAACGGGCTGGCCGCCGTCGTGGTGCTGGTGATGACGGCCATCCTGGTGGTGGGCATCCAGGAATCCGCCCGCGTGAACGCCGTCATCGTCGTCGTGAAGGTGTCGGTGATCGTGGTCTTCATCGGCGCCTGCGCCGCCTTCGTGCAGACCGCCAACTACACGCCCTTCCTGCCGCCCAACACCGGCGAGGTCGGCCGCTTCGGCTACAGCGGCATCCTGCGCGGCGCCGCCGTGGTGTTCTTCGCCTTCATGGGGTTCGACTCGGTGACCGCGGCGGCGCAGGAGGCGAAGAACCCGCAGCGCGATCTGCCCATTGGCATCATGGGCTCGCTGGCCGGCTGCACCGTGCTCTACATCCTGGTGGCGGTGGTGCTCACGGGCGTGGTGCCTTACACGCAGTTGAACGTGCCCGACCCGATTGCCGTGGGGGTGGACGCCACGGGCCTGCGCTGGCTGTCGCCGCTCATCAAGCTGGGCGCCATCTGCGGCCTGAGCACCGTGGTGCTCGTGGGCATGCTGGCGCAGACGCGCATCTTCTACACCATGGCCACCGACGGCCTATTGCCGCCGTGGGTGGCGCGCATCCATCCGCGCTTTCGCACGCCGCACCTCACCACCGTCGTCACCGGCCTGGTCGTGGCGCTGCTGGCGGCGGTGACGCCCATCGCCGTGCTGGGCGAACTGGTGAGCATGGGCACGCTGCTGATCTTCGTGATCGTCTGCGCGGGCATCGTGATCCTGCGGCGCACGCGGCCCGACCTGCCGCGGCCGTTCCGCACGCCGGCCTCGCCGTTGGTGCCGCTGCTGGGGGTGGCCACCTGCGCCTACCTGATGTCGGGTCTGCCGCCGGACACGTGGCTGCGCCTGCTCGTGTGGATGGGCGGCGGGCTGCTGATCTACGCCGCGTACGGGCGGCGGCACAGTCGCGTGCGGGCGGCGCGAGGGCTGTAGGGGATCCTCAGCTACCGCCAGCCGGCGGCCGGCGTGCGCGGCTGGTGGCGAATTCGCTTGAGCGCTGTGTGGGTTAGACCAACTCGAGCCGGACCTCGAGCCCCACCGCTGCGGCAGCCCTCCGAAGCGTGTCGAGCGTGACCGAGTCGTTGTCGGGATCGAGCAGACGGTCGAGGGCGCTGCGGCTGCTGCCCATCCGCCTGGCCATCTCCACTTTGGACACCTGCTGCGCGCTCATCGCCGCCTGGAGCTGTCTGGCGACCACGCGCTTGAGGGCCCGCGACGTGGTGTGCTCGTAGATTCCCTCGTCGCGGAGCCAGCTGTCCAACGACGACCCGACGTGACTCTTCTTCATTTTCTTCGCCACGATGCTGCGAATCGACTGTACCGTTTTAGGTACACGCGATCAAGGACACGCGGCATGACCGAGAGTTGGCAAGTGCCAAGCGCAGCCGCGCTGCCGTTATGCGGGCGTGGTCCCTCCACAGTTCACCTGAATCGGAATGCACGACTGCGTGGTCGGGCACCACTTCGACCCCGGGCAGCAGCCGGTGGACACCGCGAACATCTGCAGGTCGCCCTTGATCACGGTGAGGTTGGGCACCGTCGGCTGGTCGAGCCACTCGCCGTCCCACACCATGGCCACGTGCGCCCTTGAAGGCGCTCAACTTGTAGTGGCGCTCATACCTGGCCAGCACGGCCAGGTCCAGATTGCCGGCCACGTCGGGCCGGCCGCTGCCGCCGGAGCCGGCCTCAGGGGATCAAGCGACGTTCGCCGGGGCATCGCCGCAAGAGCTGGTTCAGTGGGCGGTCCTCGTCCGTGGTTGACCCACAATCCGTCCCACTTCCGCTCTCCTCTCTGGGAGTCCCTGGCTCCCGGGAGGGACCGGACGATGCGGCAGCGGCGAGGCACGGTGGGCACGTGGACGAACGTTGGGCTGGTGCTGGCGGCGCTGGCGGGCGCGGCAGCCCCGGCGGCGGGGCAGTCCCTGGGCACCTTCACCTGGCAATTGCAGCCCTTCTGCAACCGCGTCACCGTCACGGTCACGCAGAACGGCGGCGTCTACACCGTGGACGGCACCGACGACCAGTGCGGCGGCCCGCAGCGCGCGCCGCTGGTGGGCCTGGCGGCGCCCAACCCCGATGGCACCATCGGCTTCGGCCTGAACATCGTGTCGCCCGCCGGCCAGGCCATCCCCGTGCAGGCGCGGATTGCCTTCCCGTCGCTCAACGGCACCTGGAGCGACGACGCCGGCAACGCCGGCACGTTCGCCTTCGGTGCGGCCACCGGCGGGGCGCCGCGGCCGGGGCCCGTGCCCGTGGTGCCTGGCACCGGCGACATCACGGCGGTGACGGCAGGCACCGGACTGAGCGGCGGGGGCACGGAAGGGGCCGTGGCCCTGGCCGTGAACCCGGCGGTCGTGCAGACGCGGGTCTCGGGGGCGTGCGCGGCCGGGCAGGCGATTCGCGCGGTGGGGCAGACAGGCACCGTCACCTGCGAGTCGGTGACGACGGGCAGCGGTGACATCACCGGGGTAACAGCGGGTGGCGGCCTGACGGGCGGTGGGGCCAGCGGGGAGGTGTCCTTGGCGGTGTCGTTCGCGGGCCCGGGCGGCGCGGCCACGGCCGCGCGCAGCGATCACACGCATCAGGTGCTCGGCGGCACCGCCGTGGGCATCTCTGCCCTCTCGTCCATCACCTCGGGCAGCAATCACACCGCCGTCGGGGCCTGGGCCCTGCAGAACACCACCATCGGGCAGAACAACACAGCCGTCGGGTCCAATGCGGCGACCGCGAACACGAGTGGCACCAACAACGCCGCCCTCGGCGCATTCACGCTCTACAACAACATCACGGGGAGCTTCAACACCGCCGTGGGCGCCAGTGTGCTGACCGCCGGCACGGCCATCGACGACAACACGGCCGTGGGCTACCAGGCCCTGCGCGATACCACGGGCAACGACAACACCGCCGTGGGCAGCCGGGCGCTCCTGGGCAGCAACGGCAGCGGCAACGTGGCCGTGGGCAGCGATGGGGGCTCGCGCGTGACGACCGGCACGAACAACACGTTCGTGGGCACCCTGGCGGACGTGCAGGCTGCCAGCGGCGCCATCACGAACGCCACGGCCATCGGCTACCGGGCGCAGGCGGTCCTGTCGAACACGCTGGTGCTCGGCAGCATCGCCGGGTTGAACGGCGCCACCGACAGCGTGAACGTGGGCATCGGCACCGTGCTGCCGAGCGATCGGCTCCAGGTGTGGGGCGACGTGCGCGTCGGCACGTCGGCGGCGACGGGCTGTCTGAAGCGTCAAGACGGCACGGCGCTGGTCGGCACGTGCTCATCCGACCTGCGCTTCAAGCGCGACGTCACGGCGTTTGCGCCGTCGCTCGACCGCGTGGCGGCGCTGCGTCCGGTGCATTACTTCTGGCGGAGCGACGCGTTCCCCGAGCGGCACTTCGGCACGACGCAGAGCTACGGCCTGATCGCGCAGGAGGTGGAGCAGGTGCTGCCCGAGGTGGTGGTCACCGGCGAGGACGGCTACAAGGCGGTGGACTACGCCAAGCTCCCGCTGCTGGCGATCCAGGCGCTGGCGGAGCTGAAGGCGCGGCACGACGCGCTGGAGCAGCGGTTGCGGGCGCTCGAGGCGCAGGTGGCCGTGCGGCGAACGCGGGACTGACGAGCCGCGGCCGCGGCCGCACAACGAGACGCCCGGGGCAACCACTGGTGAGTGCGACCTGCCCTGTCGCACACCCCGGCGACCCTGGCGGCATGCACATCCAGGCCGACCGCGCCCTCGTCCCCGCGCACGTCCCGTCGATTCGCTACCTGCACGTCGTGGTCACAGCGCCGCCGCCGCCGGCGCCACCGCCCGGCGCGGAGGCGTCCGTCCGTCCGCCCGCCGCGGCAGCCCTCGTGCTCGACCGCTCCGGCTCGATGGCCGGCAGCAAGATCGCCATGGCCCGCGCGGCGGTGGAGCAGGCGGTTCGGCTGCTCAAGCCCACGGATGCACTGGCCGTGGTCTGCTACGACGACCGGGTAGACACCGTGTTGGCGCGCACGTCGGCCAGCGCGGAGGCGAAGCGGCTCGCCCTCACGCGCCTGGCGGAGATCGATGCGCGTGGGTCCACGGACCTCGCTGGCGGCTGGCGTCGCGGAGCGGACGAGCTGCGTGAGGTGGATGCGGCCGAGCCGGCCGCCGGCGTCCGCCGCGTGCTGCTGCTCACCGACGGCCTGGCCAACCACGGCGAGACGTCGCCGGACGCCCTGGCGGCGAAGGCGGCAGAGCTGCGCGCCCAGGGCATCACCACGTCCACGTTCGGCGTCGGCGCGGATTTCGACGAGCGGCTGCTGGCCCGGCTGGCCGCCGAGGGCGGCGGGCACTTCTACTTCATCGAGCATCCGCAGCAGATTCCGGACCTGCTGGCCAGCGAGCTGGGCGAAACGCTGGAGGTGGTGGCTCGCGACGTGGTGTTCGAGATCGCCGCCGGGCCCGGCGTAGACCTCGGGCTGCTGAACGATCGCTCCACCGCATCCGCTCCGGGCGTGCTGCGCGTGCCGCTGGGAGACCTGGTGGCCAACCAGGAAGTGGCATTGGTCGTGGCGGTGGGGGTGCGTCAGGCGCCGGCCGCCGGGGACGCCGTGAGCGTGCAGTGCCGGGTGGCCGACCGCGACCAGCGCCTGCCAGCGCTGCCGCTGGAAGTGGCGTGGACGGCAGCGGAGGCCGCGGCCAACCAGGCGCAGCCGGTCAACGCGCAGGTGCTCCTGGAGGTGGCGCGGCTGCTGGCCGGGCAGGCCAGGGCGATGGCGCTGGCGGCGAACCGGCGCGGCGAGTTCGACGAGGCGCGGCGCATCCTGCACGACATGGCGGCCACGCTGCGCCGGCTGGCGCCCGGCCACGCGGAGGTGGCGGCGCTGGCGGACGGCCTCGAGGGCGAGACCGAGTACTTCCAGAGCGTGATGAGCCCGCTCGACATGAAGCGGCGCCATTACGCGGAGTACGCGCTGGCCGAGTCGCGGCTGCCGGAGGGCAAGGCGCGGCGCGGCGGCGCGGCGCGGCGGCTCTGAAGAGCCGCCTTACGGGCGTGGGTATGTTGGGCGGAGCTTCGGCTGCGGCGGCCCAGGCGGCAGCATGAGCGCCGAGTCGAACATCAGCTTCGGGACGTAGCCGTCGCGGGCGTCTTCGAGCTGCTCGAGGATCTCTTCGGCCAGCGCCGACGGGCTGACCACGCGCGCGTGTGCGCCCCAGCCCAGCACCCAGCTGCGGAGCGCCCAGTCGCGGCACACCTTCAGCGTGAGCCGCGTGCCGCCGTTGGGCAGCGGCTCGAGCTGCTGCGAGGCATGCCACGTCCGCTCGCTGACATACGGCGTGACCCGCGGCGAGAACTCGATCACGACGCGCTCGACCCGGCCGCCGCGGTTCACGCCCAGCGACTCGCCGAACGGCGCCTCGGCCAGGTCGTCTACTGGCGTGAAGCCGCGCTCCAGCAGCGTCACGCGTCGCACCCGCTCCACGGCGAACAGCCGCACCTGGCGGTACTCGGGCACGTAGGCGGTGAGGTAGAGGCCGCCGTCGGCGTAACCCAGGCTGTACGGATGCAGCTCGTAGTCCTTCTCGCGGTTGCTGTGCACCGAGAAGTAGAGCACCGTGGCCACGCGCCGTTCGGTGGCCGCCTCGATCAGCCGGGCCACGAACTCGTCGTGCTTCGCCTGGGTGACGTGCTTGCGCGGCGCCGCCTTGACGTGGATCACCTCGGGGAGCTGCTTCAGGAACGCGCGCACCTTGGGCGACAGCCCCTTCTCGATCTTGCCGATGATGGCGGTGAGGCCCGGCTCGAACGGCGTGCCGGTGAAGCCCACCAGCAGCGCGCGGCTCAGATAGAGCGAGCAGGCTTCGGTCACCGACAGGCCGGCGTCGTTCAGCGCCTTGAGCGGCATCGCCAGCATGCGCCAGTAGGTGGTGCGATCGCGCTTCTCGTCGACCAGCGGGAAGCCCACCTCCTGCAGCGCCGCCACGTCGCGCCACACCGTGCGCTCGGTGACGCCGAAGTCGCGGGCGAGCTGCTTCACCGACAGGCCGCTGGCGCGCGCGGCGTCGATGGCGAGCAGCATCTTCCAGTGGCGCATTACTTCGGCATTACGTGGCATGCGGGTGGATCTTACGACGCAGGCGGTACGTAGGGCAGAGCTTCAGTGTAGGACGTCAGGACATAGGTAACACCTGACGCCAGCACATGGGTGACAGCA
>CAYUAX010000140.1:0-13416 GCA_964442845.1 uncultured Bifidobacteriaceae bacterium
AGCACGCCGACCTTGCCGCCCATGTGGATGTAGTGGCCGACGATGCCGTCCTTCGTGGCGCGGCCCGCGCGCTTGGTCGCGCTCGCGATCCCCTTCTTGCGGAGGATCTCGACGGCCTTCTCCATGTCGCCGTTCGCTTCGGCCAGGGCGGCCTTGCAATCCATCATGCCTGCGCCGGTCTTGTCGCGCAGCTGCTTCACCATGTCTGCCGTGATTGCCATGTCGTTCTCCACTGTGGGCGCCTGTGCGCCCGACGCGCCGTTCGGGCGCGGTACAGGAAAACGCCGGCCGGAGAGCGCTCCGGCCGGCGCGAATGTCGAGCCGTACGGGCGCGCGCTAGACCGGCGTCGTGGCCGGGGGCTCGGCGCGCTGCGGGCGGCGGATCGCCGCCGGACGCACGACGCGCGCGGCCTCGTCGGCCGCCGCCTGTTCGGCATCGGCCGCGGCCTGCTCGGCGCGGCGCGACTCACGCTCGGCCTGGCCGTCGAGCACCACGTCGGCGACGCGGGCGGCGAACAGCTTGATCGAACGCAGGGCGTCGTCGTTACCGGGAATCACGAAGTCCACTTCGTCGGGATCGCAGTTGGTGTCGACGATGCCGATCACCGGAATCTTCAGCTTGCGGGCCTCGTCGACGGCGATCTTCTCCTTGCGGGTGTCGACGACGAAGAGGGCGTCGGGCAGCCGCGACATGTTGCGGATGCCGTCGAGGTTCTTCTGCAGCTTGCGCTTCTCCTTCTCGGCCCGGGCGATCTCCTTCTTGGGCATGAAGTCGTAGCGGCCGTCGGTGGCCATCGCCTCGAGGTCGCGCAGCCGCGCGATGCTGCGCTGGATGGTGGAGAAGTTGGTCAGCAGGCCGCCGAGCCAGCGCTCGTTGATGTAGAACATGCCGCAGCGCGCCGCCTCGGTGGCGATGACGTCCTGCGCCTGGCGCTTGGTGCCCACGAAGAGGATGGTCTTGTCCTCGGCGGCGAGCTGGCGCACGTAGTCTTCCGCCTCGCGGAACAGCGCCACCGTCTTGCCGAGGTCGAGGATGTAGATGCCACTGCGCTCACCGAAGATGTACGGCTTCATCTTCGGGTTCCAGCGCTTCGTCTGGTGCCCGAAGTGCACGCCTGCCTCGAGCAGGTCCTTCATCGCGAGTGGTGCCAAGCGTCCTCCATCCATACGACTACCGCTTGCTGAACTGGAACCGCTTGCGGGCGCCAGCCAGACCGTACTTCTTGCGTTCCTTGGCCCGCGCGTCGCGGGTCAGGAAGCCGTCCTTCTTGAGCTTGCCGCGCAGCTCGAGGTCGAAGTTGCACAGCGCGCGGGCGATGCCGAGCCGGATGGCGCCGGCCTGGCCGGCGACGCCGCCGCCGGCGACCGTCGCCAGGATGTCGAACTTCTCCGCGGTCTCGGTCAGCAGCAGCGGCTGCTTGACGGTGATGCGCAGCGACTCGGTGGGGAAGAAGTCGGCGAACTCGCGGTGGTTGACCGTGATCGCGCCGGTGCCCGGACGAAGGAAGACGCGGGCGGTGGACGTCTTGCGGCGTCCGGTGGCGTAGTACTGCAGTCCGGCCAAGTTACGACACCTCGAGCGAATGGGGTTGCTGAGCGGCGTGCGGGTGCGTCGCGCCCGCGTAGACCTTGAGCTTGCCGTACATCGCGTCGCCGAGGCTGGTCTTCGGCAGCATGCCGCGCACGGCCTCTTCCACCAGGCGCTCGGGCCACCGGGCCCGCACGACCTTGGCGCGTTCCTCGCGCAGCCCGCCCTCGTAGCCGGAGTGGGCGCGATAGATCTTCTGATCGTCCTTGCGCCCGGTCAGCTTCACCTTGGCGGCATTGACGATCACCACGTGGTCGCCGGTGTCGAGAAACGGCGTATAGCTGGCCTTGTGCTTGCCCTGCAGCACCCGGGCGGCCGCGGTTGCGATCCGCCCGAGCACGCGGCCCTCGGCGTCGATCACATGCCAGCGGCGCGTCACCGTTGCGGGTGTCGCCACAAACGTTCGCATCGTGTCCGTACCCTTCCCGTGTCGTCGTCGAGACGACAAACCCAAATAATAGGCCTGCTTCCAGCCATTGGTCAAGCGCCAATCTTTCGGCGTGGGGCGATCACGGATCTGTGCGACGAGGTGTGCAGTTCGGCCGCGACACTTCTGTGCGCTGCACGGCCTTGCACATCCCTGCACCGCCGGCCGGCGCCCGCGCTTGCTCTCCGCTGCGCGCTGCTGCGCCCGGTAAGTCGCGGCAGCCGCTGGAGTTGTCCTTCAGAAGCCGAACCGTCGTGCCGATAGAACCCCTCGGAAGGGTGACAGGGGCCGAATGACGGGCGACGGAAAAATCTGTGAGCGGCGTTCGATTCTGTCGGTGCCGCCGCTGCCACCGTGCCCCGGGCCTGGCGCAGCCGCCCCGCTGTTTCGGGCGAATTCCTGCGAAGGCCAGAACTGTCGGCCGCTGGTACCGCGTTTGCCCTTGGCGACGCGTCGGTGGCCGGACGCTCCCGTCCGGCGCGAAAAGGGGAAGGCGGCGTAAGTGCTGTTCAACCGAAGCAAGCCCGTGGTCGGCCTGGACATCGGCTCCAGCGCGGTCAAGGCGATCGAACTCAAGCCGGCTGGACGCGGCTTCCGTGTCGCCGCCATCGGTGTCGAGCCGCTGCCGCCCGACAGCATCGTCGACGGCGCCATCATCGACGCCGGCGCGGTCACCGATGCCGTACGCCGCGTGCTCCAGTCGCCGAAGTTCAAGGCCAAGGACGTCGTCGCGTCGCTGTCGGGCAGTTCGGTGATCGTCAAGAAGATCAGCCTGCCGGTGATGACCGACCAGGATCTCCAGGAGTCGATCTACTGGGAGGCCGAGCAGTACATCCCGTTCGACATCCAGGACGTCAACCTCGACTACGAGGTGCTGACGCCGCCGGCCGAGCGGCAGGGCACGATGGACGTGCTGCTGGTCGCCGCCAAGAAGGACAAGATCGCCGACTACACCGGTGTGGTCAGCCAGGCCGGCCGCGCCCCGGTGGTCGTCGACGTCGACGCCTTCGCGCTGCAGAACGCCTTCGAGGCCAACTACGGCGCCGACCCCGGCAAGGTCGTCGCGCTGGTCAACGTCGGCGCCAGCGCCGTCAACATCAACATCGTCGCCGGCGGCCAGTCGGTGTTCACCCGCGACGTCAGCATCGGCGGCAACGCCTTCACCGAGGCGGTGCAGAAGGAACTCGGCCTGCCGTTCGAGGGCGCCGAGGACGCCAAGAAGGGCGTGCCCGTCGACGGCGTCCGCTTCGACGACGTCCGCCCGGTGCTGCGCGCGGTCACCGACAACGTGCTGCTCGAGGTCGAGAAGACCTTCGACTTCTACAAGGCGACCTCGGCCAGCGACCGCATCGACCGCGTCGTGCTGAGCGGCGGCGCTTCGCTGGTCGACGGCTTCGAGCAGGCGGTGCGCGAACGGCTCGACACCGACGTCGAGCGCTTCGATCCCTTCCGTCAGGTGACGCTCGACGCCGCCAAGCTCGGCGTCGGCGCGGTCGCGGACTTCGCGCCGGTGTGCGCGGTGGCCGTCGGCCTGGCGCTGCGCAAAGGCGGCGACCGATGATTCGCGTCAATCTCCTTCCCACCGAACGGCGCAAGGCCAAGGCGCCGGCGTTCGGCCTGCAGGCGGCGCAGAAGATCGCGCTCGGCGGCAGCCTGATCCTGATCCTCGCCGCGGCGTTCGTCGGCTGGCGCTACTGGGCCCTGGGCCGCGAGACCGCCCAGGTCGAACTCGACATCGAGGCGCAGCGCCGCGAAGAGCAGCGCCTGCAGCAGGTGATCACCGAAGTGCGCGACTTCGAGGCGCGGCGCGAGCGGCTGCAGCAGCGCGTCAGCCTCATCGAAGAGCTGCGGCGCGGCCAGACGGCGCCGGTGCACATGCTCGACCAGGTGAGCCGCTCCCTGCCCGACATGATGTGGCTGACCAAGATGACGCAGACCGGCTACGACGTGACGATGGAAGGCAACTGCCTGTCGCTCACCTCGCTGTCCGACTTCGTCGCCAACCTCGAAGGCTCGCGCTACTTCACCCGGCCGGTGGAGATCGTCTCGAGCGAGGTGGTGCCGGCATCCCAGGCCAGCCCCGAGTTGATCCGCTTCACCGTCAAGGGCACGTTCCAGATGTCGGGGCTGCTGCCGCCCCCGCCGCCGCCGGGCGCGGCGCCGCCGAAGAAGGGGGGCGCCCGTGGCTAGCCTCGAGATGAACAAGCTGCCCTGGTGGGGCCAGCTGCTGGTGTTCGCGGTGATCAGCGGCGCCGGCGTGTTCGGCTACTACAAGCTCTACGAGTGGCCACAGCGTGAGGTGCTGGCCACCCGCCAGGCCGAACTGGCGGCGATCCAGGCCCGCATCGCCACCGGCCTCGAGACGGCGCGCAAGCTGCCGGAGTTCCGCGCCCAGGTCGGCGACCTCGAGGCGCGGCTCGACAGCCTGCGGGCCATCCTGCCCGAGCAGAAGGACGTCGCCGATCTGCTGCGCCGCATCCAGACCATGGCGTCGCAGTCGAACCTGACGATCCGCACCTTCAAGCCGCAGGCGATGGCCCAGAAGGAACTCCACGCCGAGTGGCCGATCGGGCTCGAGCTCGAAGGCACGTACCACAACGTCGGCGCGTTCCTCGATCGGGTCAGCAAGTTCCCGCGAATCATCAACGTCGGCGCCATCGCCATGAACGGCCAGACCACGCCGACGCCGCAGGCCACGGTGCGGGTGAGCTGCACCGCCACCACCTTCGTCCTGACCGACCGCGAACCGCAGACGGGAGCGCCGGCGCCTGGCGTGCCGGCGAAGACGGAATGATGCCCCTACGCTTCGGACTCGTCGTCGCGACGCTGGCCGTCGCCGCTCACGTCGCCGCCCAGGCGCCGCCGGCGGCGGCCTCGGCGCCGCCCACCGCCGCCGCCCCACAGGCGCCGCGGCCCGATCTGCCGACGCCGCCGGCCGACTTCGCCTACCGGTCGGAGGGACGGCGCGATCCGTTCATGAACCTCAGCCGCGCCGGCACGGTGGCCACGCCGCAGACCGGGGTGTCGCGGCCGACCGGGGCCGCCGGCATCGGCACCGACGAACTGGTGGTGCGCGGCATCGTGCAGAGCCAGGGCGCCTACGTCGCCATGGTGTCGGGCCCGGCCGGGCAGACCTACACGATCCGCGCCGGCAGCAAGCTGTTCGACGGAACGGTGCGGGCGATCACGCCGCAAGCCGTGGTGATCCAGCAGCAGGTCAGCGACCCGCTGTCACTTCAGAAGCAGCGCGAGGTGCGCAAGCCCCTCCGCGTCCAGGAAGAGGGCAAATGATGCTCGGCCGAATCGCTCCACTTGTGACGGTCGCCGCGTGTGTCGCCGCACTGGCGGGACCCGGGGCCGTGACCGGCGCCGCGTCGGGTGGTGCGGAAACTCCCCAGCTGCGGACCGTGTCCTCGCGCCTCGACGGCGGCGTGAGCTCGATCGTCATCGAGGCCAGTGAACCGGTGGCCTACGTGACGAGCCAGCCCGATCCGCTGACGGTGCTCGTCGACCTGCGCAACGTCACCGCGGCCGGCGTCCAGCTGCCGGCAGCCCGGCGGCCGGTGCGCGGCGTGCGGGTCGAACAGCGGCAGGGCCCCGACGGCACGCCGCTGGCGCGGGTGCGCGTCGACCTCGAGCGGGCCGCGCCGCACCGCGTGCGCGCGTCGCGCAATCTGATCGTCGTCGACGTCGACAACGCCGCTACCGCTACGGCCATGGCCGCGGCGCCCGCCGCCGCCGAGCGTGCGGCGGCGCGGACCGCGGCGACCGAACTGCGCGCCGTGCGCGCCTCGAAGTCGGGCGACGACGTCACGATCGCGCTGGTCGGCAACGGCGAACTCAAGGCCACCACCGTCGACGAGGCGAAGGACCTGCCGCCGCGGGTGCTGCTCGACTTCGTCGGCGTGGCCGCCGCGCGGGCGGTCCCGGCGGCGCTGGCCGTCAACCAGGCCGACGTCGCCCGCGTCCGCGTCGCCACCAACAGCCGCGACCCGCTGGTGACGCGCGTCGTCGTCGACTTGACCCGTAAGGTTCCGTATCGCGTCGAGACCGCGGGCGCCGACGGCGAGGAGCTGCGGGTGATCTTCAGCACCGAGGCCGAGGCCCCGGCGGCCGCCGCGGCGACGCCGGTCACACTGCCGGTCGAGCCGGTCGCCGCACCGCTGCCAGCCGCCGTCGACGCCCCGGCGATGCCGTCCGCCCCGGCGCCGGAACCGACCCCGGCGGCCCTGCCGACCGCGGTCCCCGTCGCGACCGCTCCGGTCCCGGCGGCAGCGCCCGCCGCGGCGCAAGCCACCCAGCCGACGCCGGCGCTGCAGGCGCAGTCGCCGTCAGCCGGCGCGGCGCCCGACGGTCCGCGTTTCACCGGCCATCCGGTGTCGCTCGACTTCCAGGGCGCCGACCTGCGCGCCGTGCTCCGCACGTTCTCCGAGATCAGCGGCCTGAACGTCGTCATCGACCCGAGCATCAACGGCACGGTCGATGTGTCGCTGCGCGACGTGCCGTGGGATCAGGCGCTCGACATCATCCTCAAGGCCAACAAGCTCGGCTACTACGTCGACGGCACGATCGTCCGCATCGCGCCGCTGGGCGTGCTCGCCGACGAAGAAGCGCAGCGCCGCAAGCTGGCCGACGAGCAGGCGCTGGCCGGCGAGCTGCGCGTCCTCACCCGGCCGCTGAGCTACGCGAAGGCCGCCGACCTGGTGCCGATCATCACCCGCAGCGCGCTGTCGCCGCGTGGCGAGGTGCAGGTGGATGCCCGCACCAACACCGTGATCATCCGCGACCTGCCCGACCGGCTCACCGCCGCCACCGAGCTGATGACGGCGCTCGACCTGCCGCAGCCGCAGGTCGAGATCGAGGCGCGGATCGTCCAGACCAGCCGCGACTTCGCCCGCAGCATCGGCGTCGAGTGGGGCTTCCAGGGACGGGTCGCGCCGGAGCTGGGCAACACCACGCCGCTGGCCTTCCCGAACAACGGCAGCCTGAGCGGCCGCACCGGCCTGGCGCAGGGGCCCGACGGCGTCGCCAATGCCGTCAACCTCGGCGTCGCCAACGCCTCCAGCGCGCTCGGCCTGGCGCTCGGCTCGATCAACGGCGCCGTCAACCTCGACGTGGCGCTGAGCGCCCTCGAGCGTTCGGGCCAGGGCCGCCTGCTCTCGACGCCGCGGGTGTCGACGCAGAACAACGTCGAAGCGGAGATCACGCAGGGCGTGCAGATCCCGATTCAGACGGTGGCCAACAACACCATCACGGTGACCTTCAAGGACGCCGCGCTCACCCTCAAGGTGACGCCGCAGATCACCGCGTCGAACACGGTGATCATGCGGGTGTTCCTCGAGAACGCCGCGCCCGACTACAGCCGCGCCATCATCGACATCCCGCCGATCGACACCCAGCGCGCCGTCACCACCGTGCTGGTCGGCGACGGCGAGACCACGGTGATCGGCGGCATCTACCTGAGCCGCGAGCAGGCCGTGCAGGGCCGCACGCCGCTGCTGTCGCGGGTGCCGCTGCTCGGCTGGCTGTTCAAGCGCGACGAACTCAGCGACGAGAGCCGCGAGCTGCTGATCTTCATCACGCCGCGCATCACCAAGGGCTAGGGCGGACGCCACCCCAGGACATGAGGACGATCATGCGAGTCCCGCAGTTGACCACGAAAGCCGCGCTCCTGGCCGTGCTGGCCGCGGCGCTGGGCGCCACCGCGTGCGGGGAAGTGGCCCGTACCGGGCGGTCGCCCGCCTACCTGATCCTCGACCGGCTCGAGGGCGCCAACGGCGCGACGCCCGAGGAGTTCTCGACCTTCGTGCCCTCCGACGTGCTGACGCTGGTGCGGCGCACCGTCGACGGCCGCGAGACGCGGGTGCCGACCCGGTTCGTCGATCCAGGCCGCGTCACGATGCGCGTCGGGTTGAAGAACCCCGGGTCGACGGCGAGCCCGACCGCGCCGGGTCCGCTGAACGCGATCACGCTGACCCACTACCGCGTGGTCTACAAGCGCACCGACGGCCGCAACACCCAGGGCGTCGACGTGCCGTACGCCTTCGACGGCGGCATGTCGATGACGGTGCCCGGCGAGCAGTCGGCGGTCGGCTTCTTCGAACTGGTCCGCATCATCGCCAAGGCCGAGAACCCGCTGGTGCGGCTGGTGAACAGCGGCGGCGTGGACGCGTTCAGCACCATCGCCGACGTGACCTTCTTCGGACGGGATCAGGCGGGCAACGAAGTGAGCGTGACTGGCTCGATTTCCATCACATTCGCCGACTGGGGCGACCCTGACTAGGCCTGAAAGGACTGGAGCCGTGACGTTCCTCAAGTCTCGCACCGCAGCGCTGACGCTGATCGCCCTGGCGGCGATCGCCCTCGGCGCCTGCACCGTCAAGAAGTCCGAGCAGCCGGCGCTGGCTGGGCCGTCCGAAACCGGGCTGTCGCTGGCCACCGGCGTGACGCCCGACATCATCGACCAGGACGGCCTGTCGCAGGCCGTGGTCGAGGTGGTGACGCGCGGCCCCGACGCGCGGCCGGCGCCGAACGTGCCGCTGCGCATCGAGATCGTGGTCAACGGCGTCATCGTCGACTTCGGACGCCTCTCGAACAAGACGCCGATCACCGGCAGCGACGGCGTGGCCCGGGTGACCTACACGGCGCCGCCGGCGCCGCGCGAAGCGGTCGACAACGTCACGCTGGTGCGCTTCCAGATCACCCCGGTCGGCGCCGACTACAACGGCGGCTTCACCCGCTACGTCGACCTGCGCCTGGTGCCGCGCGGGGTCGTCCAGCCGCCCAACAGCGCGCCGGTGCCGAGCTTCGTCATCACGCCGACGCCGGTCACGACCCTCACGCCGGTGACGTTCGACGCCTCGGCGACGGTCGACGAGGGCGTGCGCTGCGGCCCGATGTGTGTCTACGCCTGGAACTTCGGCGACGGCACCTCCGGCACCGGCATGACCGTGATCCACGAGTTCGAGAAGCCGGGGACGTTCGTGGTCAGCCTGACCGTGACCGACTCCCGGGGCACGAGCGTCACGACCTCGCAGTCGGTGACGGTCGAGCTCACGCCGCCGCCGACGGCCGTCTTCGTCTGGTCGCCGACCGCGCCGGTCGCCGGGCAGAACATCTTCTTCAACGCCCAGGGTTCGCAGGCGGCGCCTGGACACCGGATCGTGGCCTACGATTGGGACTTCGGCAGCGGCCGCACCGGTGAAGGGGTGACGATCACCAAGCGCTACGACACGCCGGGCAGTTACAACGTCACGCTGAAGGTGCACGACGACACCTTCCAGCCGACTGGCACCGCGGTGATCACGCAGGCGGTCACGGTCTCAGTGCCGGTGCCCTAGCAGGACGACGTGGCCCACTCCCGTATCGACGATCTCCGGCGCCGGGTCGAAGCCGACCCGGCGTCGATCGCCTTCGCGCAGCTCGCCGAGGAGTACCGGCGCGCCGGCCAGACCGAGGAAGCGGTGCGCGTGTGCCGCGAGGGGCTGACCCGGCATCCCGGCTACCTGTCGGCGCGAGTGACGCTCGGCCGGGCGCTGCTCGACCTGGGCCAGCTCGACGAGGCGCGCGCCGAGTTGCAGTTCGTCGCCGGTGAAGCCCCCGAGAACCTGGCCGCGATCCGCGGTCTGGCCGAGATCTTCCACCGCGAGGGCGATCTGCCGGCGGCCCTGGAGCACTTCCAGCGCGCGTTGACGCTCGCGCGCCACGACCCCGAACTCGAGGAGATCGTCCAGCAGCTGTCGCGGCAGGTGGGCGCCGAGGCCGGGCCGTCCAACGGCCTGACCTACGAGGAGGCGCATCAGGAACTGCTGTCGGCTGCCGAGCGGCTGCCGCTGGTCGCGGTGGCCGAACCGGCGGCCGTGATCGCCGTCGACACCCCGGCGCCGGCGGCCGCGCCGGCCGCCGCCTTCAGCTTCGACTCGCTCGTCGCCGCTCTCGGCACACCGGACGCGCCGCCCCTGGTCGAGGCGGTGGTCAGCGGCGAGACCCCCGCGGTGTTCGAACTGCCCGACCTGCCGGCCTCCGGCGGCGACCCGTTCGCGGCGCTCGAGGCCGAACTCCGTGCCCAGGATGTGCCGCCGGGGCTGTCGATCGACGAGCAGCTGGCGACGATCGTCGCACCGGACCTCACCGACGCGCAGGACGCCGAGGCGCCGCTCGCTGTCGCGTCGACCGCGGCCGCGCCGACCGCCGACGAGTGGCCGGCGCTGGTCGCGCCCGAGCCGGTGACGCCCGCCGACCCGGACTCGCCCTGGCTGAGCGCGCGCCTCAGCGAGCCCGACCCGGCCCCGGTGAGCGACGACTCGCCGGTGGCGCCGACCTGGGCCGGATTGGAGAGTGCCGAGGCCACCGACGCCGGCAGTGCCGGAGGCGAGGAGCCGACGTCGGTCGAACCGTGGCCGGAAGCCGCCCCGGTGGCGCCCACTTTCGACGAGGTGCCTGCCATGGCCCATGAAGAGCCGCTCGCCGCGCCCGACCCGCCGGTCGCCGACGCCGTGCTCGCCGACGTCGAGGCCGAACTGCAGGCCCACGCCGAAGCCGTGGCCGACGCCGGCGACTCGGTCGAGCACCTGATGGCCACCCTGGCGGTCGCCGCGCCGTCGCCGGAGTCCGCCACGGACCACGACGACGCCAGCGGCCCGGCGGCCCCGGCGCCCGACGAGACGCCTGGCGCTGCCCGCGACGACGTGCTCGGCGACCTCGAGGACTGGCTCCACACCCTGCAGGACCGTTCCACCCAGTAATCCGGGGTAGGCTGGGCGCCGTCCATGGCCGTGCCCCTCGACCGGCTGGAAGCCCGTCTGCGCGCCGCCGCCAGCGCCGTGGCCGCGGCCCGTGCCGACCTGCTGCTGGTGACCACGCCGGCAAACCTCGCCTATCTGACCGGTTTACGGACGTCGGCCGGGGTGCTGGCCCTCGGCCCCGAGTCGGCCTGGCTGGTCATTGACGGCCGGTACGCCGACTTGGCCGCCGCCGCGTTGGCCGGGTGGCGCGGGCCGGTGCTGGAGCCGGTGCCACCGGGCGGCAGTTACGAGGAGACCCTGGGGGCGCTAATCGGCCGGTCGGGCTCCCGGACCGTGGCTGTCGAGGCCGGCCACATGACCGTCGGCCGCCTGGCCGGGCTGCGGCGGGCGGCGGGGGAGTCCGGTGGCCTGGAATGGCGTGAGATCGACGGCCTGGTGGAGGCGCTCCGAGTGGTCAAGGACGACTGGGAACGGCGGCTGCTGCGCGAGGCCGGCGGCCGGTTGGCGGCCGTGGCGGCGTGTATACTGCCCAAAGTGTCAGCCGGACGAACCGAGCGCCAGGTGGCCTGGGACATCGACGTGGCTCTCCGCTCAGCAGGCTTCGACCGTCCGGCGTTCGAGACGATCGTCGCCGCTGGCCCGCACGCGGCCCGCCCGCATCATCGGCCCACCGACCGCCAGCTCGACCGTGGCGAGCTGGTGCTCCTCGACTTCGGCGGCCAGCTGGACGGCTACGCCGTCGATCTCTCGCGCACGGTCCCACTCGGCGACGTGGGCCGGCGCCGCCGGCACTGGCTCGAGGCCGTGGCGGCCGCGCAGGCGGCGGCCATCGCCGCCATCGCGCCGGGGCGTCCGCCGTCGGCCGTCGATGCGGCCGCCCGGGCGCGGCTCGCGGCCGAAGGGCTGGCCGACTACTTCGTACACAGCACCGGGCACGGCCTCGGCCTCGACGTCCACGAACAGCCGACCATCGGTCCGCGCGGCGACGCCACGGGCCCCCTGGCCGAGCACATGGTCTTCACCGTGGAACCGGGGGTCTACGTGCCCGGCGACGGTGGGGTCCGCATCGAGGACGACGTGCTGGTCACCGCCACCGGCGCCGACGGCCTCACGTTCTGATATACGGTGACCGACGCGTGGCCATGACCTCCGACGACCTCAGTACGATCCTGGACCTCATCCAGGCCCACGACCTCGCCGAGTTCGAGCTCGAGGACGGCACCTTCCGGCTGCGCGTGAAGCGTGGCGGGCCGCACGTGGTCACCCACGTGGTGCCCGCGGCCGCCGCACCGCCCCCGGCCGCGCCGGGCCCGGCTCCGGTCCCGCCGGCGGCGGCGCCGGCCGAAGACGGCGCCGAACTGGCCATCGTCAAGTCGCCGATCGTCGGCACTTTCTACCGCAGCGCCGAACCGGGTGCCGCGCCGTTCGCCGCCGTCGGCGACCAGGTGAAGAAGGGCCAGGTGCTCTGCATCATCGAGGCGATGAAGCTGATGAACGAGATCGACAGCGAGTACGACGGCGAGATCGCCAGCATCTACGTGGAGAACGGCCAGCCGGTGCAGTACGGCGAGCGGATCTTCGCCATCCGGCTGAAGTCGTAGCAACGGCCCATGTTCAAGAAAATCCTGGTGGCCAACCGTGGCGAGATCGCGCTGCGCGTGATCTTCGCCTGCCGTGAACTCGGCATCAAGACGGTGGCCGTCTACTCGGAAGCCGACGAGAACTCGCTGCACGTCCGCTTCGCCGACGAGGACATCTGCATCGGCGCGGCGCGCAGCGCCGACAGCTACCTGAACGTGCCGGCGATCATCAGCGCCGCCGAGATCACCGGCGCCGACGCCATCCATCCGGGCTACGGGTTCCTGTCCGAGAGCGCCTACCTCGCCGAGGTCTGCGAGGCCTGCCACATCCGCTTCATCGGCCCCGATCCGCACGTGATCCGCCTGCTCGGCGACAAGGCCAAGGCCCGCCGGGCGATGAAGAAGGCCGGACTGCCGATGCTGCCGGGCAGCGACGGCCCGGTGGAGAGCGAAGACCGCGCGCTGCAGCTGGCCAAGGACATCGGCTACCCGGTGATCGTCAAGGCGGTGGCCGGCGGCGGCGGCCGCGGCATGCGCATCGTCAAGCAGGCGGCCGACCTGCCGCACGCGCTGCGCACCGCCCAGCGCGAGGCCGAGGCGGCGTTCGGCAACGGCGACGTCTATGTCGAGCGGTATCTCGAATCGCCGCGCCACGTCGAGTTCCAGATCCTCGGCGACCACCACGGCTCGGTGGTCCACCTCGGCGAGCGGGAATGCTCGATCCAGCGCCGCCACCAGAAACTGATCGAGGAATCGCCGTCGCCGGCGCTCACCGACAAGGTGCGCCGCAAGATGGGCGCCCTGGTCGCCGACGCCGCCCAGGCCGTGCAGTACACCAACGCCGGCACGTTCGAGTTCCTGATGGACGACAAGGGCAACTTCTACTTCATGGAAGTGAACACCCGCGTCCAGGTGGAGCACCCGGTCACCGAGCTCGTCACCGGCATCGACATCGTCAAGGAGCAGATCCGCATCGCGGCGGGCGAGCGGCTGTCGTTCAAGCAGAGCGAGGTCACCTTCACCGGCCACTCGCTCGAGTGCCGCATCAACGCCGAGGATCCGGTGACCTTCGTGCCG
>CAYUAX010000141.1:0-13235 GCA_964442845.1 uncultured Bifidobacteriaceae bacterium
GCGTCGTGCAGCACCAACTGCTTGGCGCGGAAGCGTTCCTTGAACCGGTCGGACGACGCCGCGAACTGCGGCACCGCGTCGAGCTCGTAGGCGTTGATCTGCGCGTAGCGGACGTCGGCCGCCGCCTTGGCCTGCGCGCGGCTCACGCCTGGGGCCAGCCGTCCCACGACGTTCAGCCAGCGCGACCGCCGCTCGTCGTAGTCGTCGCGCGTCGGCGTGATCGCCGCTTTCATCGTCGTCGGCACGAAGAACGCCGGCTGCTCGTTGGCGAGCACCCCGTAGAACCCGGACCGGGTCACCCCGATGATGGTCATCGGCGTGGCGTTGATCACGACCTGCCGGCCGACCACCGACGGATCGGCGTTGAAGCGCCTGCGCCAGTACCCATCGGTGAGCACGATCATCGGGTGGCCGTCCTTGACCGCGTCGTCGGAGGCCGTGAAGAGCCGGCCGAGGGCCGGCGTAGCGCCCAGCACCTGGAAGGTGTTGCCCGAGACCAGCTCGCCAACGACCCGTTCGCTGACCTCGCCGACGCGGAAGGCGACGCTGGCCGGCGCGCGGGCGATCAGGGCGGCGAACCCGGGGTTGTCCCGCTGCAGGTCGCGATACATCGGGTGGGAGAACGCCCGGTCCAGCGTGGTGCTGCCGCTGAAGGTCCCTGGCCCGTCGAGCTGCACCAAGTCGTCGGCGGCCGACACGTTCAATGCCCGCAGCACCACCTGGTCGAGCAGCGAGAAGATCGCCGTGTTGGCGCCGATGCCGAGACCGAGCGTGAGCACGACGACGGCGGCGAAGCCCGGCGACCGGCTGAGCGAACGAACGGCGTAGCGAAGGTCCTGCAGCACGGAGGCCATGCGCTCGAACAGGCGAATCCCATGCCAGGATCACCCCGGGCGGGCGGCCGCCGATGGCCGGAAAGCGTCTCTCAGCCACGCCACGCCGGGGGGCGGCTGTCCGAAGCCGAGCCAGGCTGTCCGCACGTGGGACGCGCCCCGGCTGGTGCCAGGCACTGAACGCTGTTCAGGGCGACGGCATCGGTAGAATCGCGAGATGCCGCCGGAACTGCAGCGCCTGCTCGCCGAGATCGACGCCGCCGAAGCCGAGGCCCGCGCGTTGACCGCACCGCTCACCGACGCCCAGGGCAACTGGCAGCCCGGCGGCGGCACGAGCTGGAGCGTGGCGCAGTGCCTCGACCACCTGGCAATCAGCAACGGCGTCTACACCGCCCACTTCCTGCCGGTCGCCGAGCGGGCGGCGACCGCCGGGACCGGCCGCTTCGACGGGTTGCGGCCGAACGCGATCGGCCGCTGGTTCGTGCGCTCGCTTGAGCCGCCGCCGCGACAGAAGACCAAGACGTTCAAGAACCTCGTGCCGCCGTCGAGCCTGCCGCTCGCCGACGCGCTGGCGCACTACCTGGCCAGCCACGAGCCGTACCGCCGGCTCGTCGCCGCCGCCGCCACGGTCGATCCGAACCGCGTGGTGGCGGCGAACCCCTTCCTCGGCTGGGTGCGGATGCGCCTGTCGACGGCGCTGTTCGTGATCCCGGCGCACGACCGCCGGCACCTGTGGCAGGCGCGACAAGTGGTGGCCGCCCCGGGGTTCCCGCGCGCCTGACCCCGCCGTGCGGCGGCGCGCGCCGGCGCGTCGCGCCGTCCGACCCTCAGCGCTGCGTCGTGGGGGCCGGCAGCACGTGCCAGGTGAAGCTGGTGAACATCATCTCTTCCCACGTCTGATCGCCCCACCACACGTCGGTGGAGGCGTCGGGATTCGACTTGTTCGCCGTCGAGTTGTCGTACCACGCCGACGCCTTGATGACGGTGCCTGCCGTCAGCCGCACCGGCGTGGCGAACTGGTACTCGTGCTGCCACTCGAAATCGTAGTTGGGCACCGAGAGCAGCGGATCGCGCCGGCCATCGGGATGGACGACGTCGTAGTGCCAGCGAATGCCGCGCACGTGCGTGTGCGGCGTCATGCTGAACAGCAGCAGGTCGCGGTTGAGCGTCATCTCGGCGTCGACGCGGTGATTGGCGGCACCGGCCGGAATGTGCAGGGCGCCGTTGACGAGGGCGGTGCCGCCCAGCGGCATCCGCGGCGGCTCCTTCGCGAAGATGAGTCCCATGCTGGTGCGGTCGGTGGTGTCCTTGCCGATCGCGGTGTAGTGCATCTGGAACACCAGCGACGCGCCCTTCGGCAGGCGCATCGCCGTGCCCTCGGGGTAGATGCGGGTCGCGTTGCCGGGCACGAAGCCGCCGATCGAGCCGCTCGTGCCCTTGGGCCGGGGCCGCGCATTGGCGAACACCTTGCGCTGGCCCTCCGGCAACTCGTCGCCGCCGGTCTGCCCGGGCGGGATGTCCATGCCGTCGGCGAAGGTCACCGTGCCGCGTGGCCGCGGCCGTGCCGGCGCGCCCGGCGCCGCCGCCGGATCCGCGGGCGGCCGCAGGTAGACGATCACGTGGTGCACCGCCGCCGGATTGCCCGGCCGCACCTCCCACGCCTTGATCCAGCGGTCCTCGGCGTAGTTCGCCGGCACCTCGAAGTAGACGTAGGGGATCTCGCCCGCGGCCGGGATGGGGTAGTCCTCCTGCATCGTCAGGACGACGTCGGGCTGGCCGATCGACCAGCCGGCGACGTACCGCGGCGCCGGCGGCAGGTCCTTGGGATCGCCTTCCGGCGCGCCGCCTTCGGCCCAGCGCGCGATCGTCGTCTTCTGCGCGTCGGTCAACCGCCGCGCGTTGCTGAAGTGGCCGATCGCCGGATCGGCGTGCCACGGCGGCATCGCGCCGCTTTTCACCTGCGTGGCGATGGCGCGGGCCCACGGCCGCGCGTCCTTGTAGGTGAGCAGCGACATCGGCGCCACTTCGCCGGGGCGGTGGCACGTCGTGCACTGCGCGAACAGAATCGGGGCGACGTCGCGGGTATAGGTCGGACCCGAATCCGCGGTCTGCGCGGCGACGTGGGATGGGAGCAGGAACGCGGCGACGAACACGACCAGGCTGGCGAGTCTCATCCGCATGCGGGCATTATGCGCCCGGCCGCCGGCCTGGCAAGGGAATTCGCCGCCGCGGTCAGCGGCGCATCCAGGCGCCCAGGCGCCGCAATCCTTCCGTGATCTTCGCGTGGTCGCGGACCAGCGGCCCGTAGGAAATCCGCACGCCGTTGGCGATCGACGGCCCGAAGCCGCGGCCCGGCACCACCAGCACGCCGGTGGCCTGCAGCGCCTCGGGCACGAACTGGTCGGCGTCGCGGCCGACGTCCATCACGGTGTAGAGGCCGCCGAACGGCTCCAGCCGCGGCCGGCCGATGTGCGCGTCGATGGCCGCCAGGGTCACGTCGGCCGCCGCGCGGTACAGGGCGTTGGTGTCGTCCACGTAGCGGCGCAGCGACCCGTCGTCGATGGACTGCGCCAGGAAGCGCGCCATGGCCATCTGCGAGAGCGTGTCAGGGCACAGGATGCTGCACTGCTGCACGCGCTCGATGGCGTCGACGAGCGCGGTGGACGCTTCGATCCAGCCGAGGCGCCGTCCCAATCCGCGCGCCCACTTCGAGTTGGAGTGGATGCCGATGAGGTGCGGATGATCGGCCGGCGACCAGGCGTAGTACGGCGGTGGCGCCTGGAAGTACTGGCACTTGTAGGCGCAGTCGATGGCCAGCCACGACCCGGCCGCGGCGGTGCGTTCCAGCATCAGCTCGGCGAGGCCTTGTGGCACCACCTGGCTGGTCGGGTTGTCGGGCGCGCCGAACAGCACCAGCTTGGGCCGGTGCTGCTCGAAGAGTCGGATGAAGTCGCGGGCCACGCCGTCCGGATCGGCGTCGGGGCGGTAGGTCCACGTCGCCGCGTCCATCACCGGCAGCCGGACGATGCGCGCGCCCGGCGCCACGAAGGTGATCTGCCCCTCGTAGTTGGCGTAGGTCGGGTCGAGCAGCATCACCGTGTCGCCGGGATCCAGCAGCGTCGTGAACAGATCCCGGGTGATCTGCGTGCTGCCCAGGCCGATGGCGATGTGCTCGGCGCCGAGCCGCGGCATGCCGAAGAGGTGCGCTTCGAAGCGGGCAATCTGTTCGCGGCAGGCCAGGTCGCCGAGCGTCGCGGTGTAGGCGCCGCTCCTGTGGAACGTGTCGGGGTCGTTGACGATGTCGCGGTAGGCCTGGCGGAACGACTCCGGCGCCTCGTGGTTCACCCAGCCGCCGCCGAACGAGATGATGTCGTCCGGATCCAGACCCATCGCCAGGATGTTCTGGCGCTCCGTCATCTTCATGATCTGGCGGATCGGGTTCGGCGTTCCGAGCTGAGACTGAACCAGGGACGACAGGGGGAGGGCGGTGGTGGAAGCCATCTCGGAATTCTAGAGGACAAGGCTCCAACCCTGGGGGCCCATCCGCCGTCCAACGGCCGGAGGTTGGCGACATGGCGCTGAGCGGGCTGCGGCAGGACGTCACCGTCGGCGTGCGGGGGCTGCTGAAGGCACCGGCCTTCGCGGTGGCGGCGCTGGTCACCCTGGCCCTGGGCATCGGCGCCACCGCGGCGATCTTCACCGTCGTCCGGGCGGTGCTGCTGGCGCCGTTGCCGTACAGCGAACCCGACCGGCGGGTCCAGCTGTGGAGCCGGTGGATCAACTTCGACAAGACCTGGTTGTCCGCCCAGGAACTGCTCGACTACCGCCGCCTGTCGCGCACGATGACCGCGGTGGCCGGCTGGACCTCGGCCCAGCAGAACCTGACCGGCGACGGCGAGCCGCTGCGCGTCGGCGTCGGGCTGGTCACTGCGAACACCTTCGACGTGCTGGGCGCCACGCCGCTCCTCGGCCGGGTCATCGCCGCCGCCGAGGATCGCCCCAACGCCCCGCCCGTCGCCGTGCTCGGGTACGCGCTGTGGCAGACACGCTACGGCGGCGACCCGGCGATCGTGGGCCGGCGGATCCTCCTCAACGAGGTGCCGGTCGAAGTGGTGGGAGTCATGCCGCAAGGCTTCCGCCTGCCGACCGACTTCACCGAGGAGGCCGCCGAGCCCACGGAACTGTGGCGGGCCCTGCAGATCGACGAAGCCAATGCCCCGCGCGGATCGCACGGACTCTACGGCGCGGCGGTGCTGGCGCCGGGCCAGACGGCGGCCAGCGCCAGCGCCGAGCTGCAGTCACTCACCGCGGCGATGACCAGCCAGGGGCTGTATCCGGAAGCGATGCGCTTCTCGGCGTTCGCGACCAGCCTCGACGAGGAGATCCGTGGCGGCATCCGGCCGGCGCTGTGGCTGCTGGTCGGCGCCGTGGCGTGCCTGCTGCTCATCGCCTGCGCCAACGTCGCCAACCTGCTGCTCGTGCGCGGCGACGCCCGGGCCCGCGAACTGGCCGTCCGGTCGGCGATCGGCGCCTCCACCGACCGGCTGGTGCGCCAGCTGCTCACCGAGAGCGTGCTGCTCGCCGTGCTCGGGGCCGGGCTCGGTCTCGGGGTGGCGGCGCTCGGCCTGCGCGTGCTGGTCGCGCTCGACCCGACCAGCCTCCCGCCGCTCACGCCAGTGGCGATCGACTGGACGGTGGTCGGCTTCACCATGCTCACGGCGATCGTCACGACGCTGCTCTTCGGCCTGCTGCCGGCGCTGCGGACGCTGCGCGTCAACCTCGTCGAATCGCTGCGCGAAGGCTCGCAGCAGGCCACCGCCGGCGCGACCCGCCAGCGGCTGCGTGGCGCGCTCGTCGTCGCCGAGGTGTCGCTCGCGGTCGTGCTGGTGGTCGGCGCCGGCCTGATGGGCCGCAGCCTGGCCGCCCTCGGCCGCGTGCCGCTCGGCTTCGATCCCGAGGGCGTGCTCACGATGCGCCTCGCCCTGCCGGCGGCGCGTTACGACACGCCCGAGAAGGTCGTCAGCTTCTATCGTCAGCTGGTCGAGCGGCTGCGTGCGGTGCCCGGTGTCGAGGCCGCCGGCGTCGTCCGTGCCCTGCCGCTGGCGACCACCATCGGCGACTGGGGGCTCGACATCGACGGCTACGTCGAGACGCCCGGAAACGACGCCAAGGGCGACTGGCAGATCGTCACCGATGGCGCCTTCGAAGCGATGGGCATGCGGCTGGTGCGCGGCCGCTGGTTCACGTCGGCCGACACCTCGGCGAGCCAGCCGGTGATGGTCGTCAACGAGACGATGGCCCGCACCTACTGGCCGAACGGCGAGGCGATCGGCGGCCAGGTGACCGTTGGCGGCGGCGGCATGAACGTCGACCAGCCGCGGCCGGTCGTGGTCGGCATCGTCGCCGACGAGCGCCACAACGGCGTTACCAGCGCCGTGAAGGAGAAGTTCTACGTGCCGCACAGCCAGTGGCACCTGGTGACCAACGGCAACCTGATTCGCAACGCCTTCGTGGTGGTGCGGATGCCCGGCCGGCCGGAGAGCGCGGCCGGCCCGGTGCGGGCCATCGTCCGCGAAATGGACCCGTCGCTGCCGATCGCCGCGGTGCGGCCGATGCGCGACGTGGTCGCCACGGCGCTGGCGACACCGCGCCTCACCGGGTTCCTGCTCGGCACGTTCGCGGCCATCGCCTCGGCGCTGGCGGTCGTCGGCCTCTACGGCGTGCTGTCGTATCTGGTCGCCCGCCGGACCCACGAGATCGGCATCCGCATGGCGATGGGCGCCGATCGCGGCGAGGTGCTGCGGATGGTCGTGCGCCGCGGCCTGGCCCTGGCCGGCGTGGGCATCGTCGTCGGCCTGGCGGCGGCGGGCGCGCTGGGCCGCGTCGTCCGCGGTCTGCTCTACGACGTCGCGCCCACCGACCCGGTGACCTTCGTGCTGGTGCCGCTGGCGCTGCTGGCCGTCGCCGCTCTGGCCAGCCTGGTGCCGGCGCTGCGCGCCGTGCGGGTCAGTCCGCTGGTGGCGTTGCGATCCGAATAGTCAGGGCGCGATGACCTTCAGGCGCGGGAAATAGTGACGATACCGACGCGCGTCGCGCGTCAACAGCGTATGGCCGGCCACGGCGGCGTGCGCGCCGATGTAGAGATCGGGCAGCGGCGCCGACGTGCCGCCGCGCCGTCGATACTGCACGAACGCCCGGCCGGCGAGGAACGCCGCGTCCCAGGGCAGCGGCTCCCGCCGCACGTACGACTCGGGCAGGGCGGCGTCCACGTCCTCGAGCCGAGCGAAGCCGGCCGCGACCTCGGCGAACACGATCGGGTTGATCACCAGCGGCCCGCGGGAGGCGGCGCGCGTCAGCATCGCGTCCGACCACTCGCGCCACTCCGAGTCCTCGTCGAAGAGATCGATGAGGACGTTCGAGTCAACGAGGGTCGAGCTCATCGGGTTCTTCGCGGAGGAGCTTCAGCAGCTCCCGGCTGCTGAGCCGCATCTTCGCGCCGTGGGTCTTCAAATGGCCGACGATGCGTTCGGCTCGCGTCGGCGCGCCACGCTTCGGCCGGATCACGGCCGCGCCGCGTTCGACGGCGAACTCGACGTCGGTGTTCGGGAGCAGCCCGAGCCGTGCGCGGATCTCCTGCGGGATGGTCACCTGGCCCTTGCTCGTGATGCGCATGGTAAGAATTCGACTGGTAAGAATCTTACCACGCCGGCCGGGCCGCTTCAGCAGGCGGCGGCGCCGGGAACACGGCTACTTGCCGCCGCCGAGCCGTCCCGCACTGGCGATCGCCTGGTCGTACCAGGCGCGCCAGGCCTCCAGGACCTCGGCCGAGGCCGCATGCGTCCGCGCGGTCTCCAGCCGGGCCTCGCGTGCCGTGCGCAGCAGCGCCTCGAGCGGCGCGACATCGCTCTGGTCGGCCGAGGCCAGGAACATCGCCGTGGTCGCCACCGCGGTGGCCACGTGCTGCATGGTCGCTGCGCTGACCTTGTCGATCGTGTCGAGGTTGGTGTGGTAGTAGCGGTCGGTGAAGTGCCAGTTGAGCAGCGCCGGCACGCCGGCCTTGGTGAACGAGGTGTGATCGCTGCCGCCCTCGTAGGGGTTGGTGCGCACGACCCAGCCGGTGTCGCGGGCGCGACGCAGCGCCACGCCGAGATGCAGGTCGTTCAGGAACGTGCCGATGAGCATCGACCTCGGCACCTCGCTGGCGCCCCACTCGCTGTGCGGGTCGGCGGGGCTCGGCCACACCGCGGTGGGATCCGGGGCCTTCTCGATGAGGAAGGTGCCGCCGGTCTTCGTCGTGTCCTCGCCGGTCATGTCGAGCGACATCATGGCGACGACGCGCGAGGCGCGGGCGGCGTCGGCGGCGATCCAGGCGTCGCTCATGCGGTTCTCGTCGCCCCAGAGCAGCGTGAGCGTCCGGGCCGGGCGGGGCAGTGCGCCATCGGCGATGGCCTTCTGCAGTGCCAGGGCGACGGCCAGCAGCGTACCGCTGCCGGTGGCGTTGTCGTTGGCGCCGGGCTCCTGGACGTGCGCCACCAGCACCATCCGGTCGTCGGGCCAGCGCGTGCCCGGGAACTCGGCGACCAGCGTGCGGACCGGCCGGCGATGGAACACGGTGTCGGCCGTGACGTGGACCCGCACCGGACCCGCGGCCAGCCGTTCGCGCAGACGCCGCGCGGCCCGCGGCGTCGCCTTGAAGCCGAACGACGGCTGGTCCGGCGCGTAGGGAATCGCGCCCCATTGCAGGACGTCGGGAGTCGTGGCCGGCTGCGTGTAGGGCGCGATCTGGGTCGAGATCACCCCGGCCGCGCCCCGCGCCTTCACCGCCTGATTCCAGACCGGGCCAATCGGCCCGTCGGCGAGCACGACGGCGCCCTTCACCTCGCGGCCCTGGTAGTGCGAGGCCTCGGTGCCGGCCCCGACGTCGACGAGCGGCGCCGTCGTGCCGCCGGCCGGGGTCGGGAAGGAGTTGATGGCCAGCGGCACCCGGTCCTGCGAGCGCGATAGGACGACCTCGCCGTCCGGCCCGTCGAGTCGGAGCACGGCATCACGCATCTCCCAGCCCTGGCTGGTGGAGGGGATGGTGTCGTAGCGCGTCGCCACGCCGGCGGCCGTCAGCGCCGTAGCGATCCATTCGAGCGACTGGTCGAACTGCGGGTTGCCGGCCAGCCGCCACAGCGGCGCCATCTGCGTCGTGACGGCCATCGCGGCGTCGCGATCGACCCGCGGTTCGACGGCACGGTAGATCGTCTCGGCACGCGGCGGCAGCACGCGGTCGAGCGGCGGCAGGTGCGGCGCCGCCGACTGCGCGGTGAGCGTCGCCGTCGTCATGAGCAACGCCGCTGTCGTGTATCGCATGAGGCGATGATACGCCGCGCTGACCGCCGCCTATAATCGCGCCGTGACGTTCGCCGCCGACACTCGCCGCCGTTTCCTCGCGCACTTCACCGCCGCCGGCCTTGGCAGCACGCTCGCCCCCGGTGTGCTCTGGGCGCGCATGCAGGACGCCGGCGCCGATCGGGTCACGCTGGCGATGCTGACCGAGGCGTTGAAGCTGTCGGGGATCGAGCTGAGCGACGAGGATCGGCAGGCGATGGTCGACGGCGCCAACACCTCGCTCGAGCGCCTCGAGGCGCTGCGCGCCCTGCACATCCCCAACGACGTCTCGCCGCCGTACCACTTCAGCCCGGTCGTCGCCGGCATGCGCGTCGATCGTTCGCGCCTGCCGTGGACGATGAGCAAGGCGCCGGCCGTCAAGCGCCCCGCCAACCTCGAAGACGTCGCCTTCTGGCCGGTGCGCCATCTGGCCGAGCTGATCCGCACGAAACAGGTGACGTCGGTCGAGCTGACGCGTATGTACCTGGCGCGGCTCCACCGCCACCAGCCGCGGCTCAACCACGTGGTCACGTTCCTCGACGACCACGGCCTCGCCGAGGCGGCGCGCGCCGACCGGGAGATCGCCGCGGGTCGCTACAAGGGGCCGCTCCACGGCGTGCCGTGGGGCTGCAAGGACATCATCACGCTGAAGGGCTACAAGACCACCTGGGGCTCGCCGGCGTTCACCGACCAGCAGTTCGACTACGACGCCAGCGTCATCGAGATGCTGCGCGACGCCGGGGCGGTGCTCATCGCCAAGCTCACCACCGGTGAGCTGGCGGCCGGGGACAACTGGTTCGGCGGGCAGACGAAGAGCCCGTGGGATCCCAGCCAGGGCTCGAGCGGGTCGTCAGCCGGTCCGGCATCCGCCACCGCCGCCGGTGACGTCGCCTTCGCCATCGGCACCGAGACCAGCGGCTCGATCCTGAGCCCGGCGGCGCGGTGCGGCTTGGTGGGCCTGCGCCCGACCTTCGGGCGCATCAGCCGCCACGGCGCAATGGCGCTGTCGTGGACGCAAGACCGGCTCGGCCCGTTCTGCCGACACGCCGAGGACTGCGCGCTGGTGATGCAGGCGATCGCCCGGCCCGACGGCCGCGACCTGAGCGTCACCGACATCCCCTTCAACTGGAACGCGGCACTCGACGTGCGCAGCCTGAAGGTCGGCATCCTGCAGGCCTCGTTCGACGAGTTGACCGAGCCGGCCGCCAAGGCCAACGCCGCGGCGACGCTCGAGGCGTTGAAGGCGCTCGGCGTCGCGACCCTGGCGCCGGTGCCGGTGCCCGACTTCGACTACGACGTCAGCGCCATCGGCGTCGAGTCGGGGGCGTTCTTCGACGAACACGCGCGGGCCGGGCGGATGGCCAAGTCGCGCAACCGCGGCCGCCCGACCGGCCGGCTGGTGTCGGCGGTGGACTTCCTGCAGGCGCAGCGCGCGCGGATGATGATGATGGAGGCGCTGGCCAAGGCGACGGCGCACGTCGACGTCTACGTGGTGGCGTCGAACAGCGTCGGCCGTGGCGGTCCCGGCGGTCCGCCGGCGCCGCGCGCGCCAGGTACGCCGCGGCCGCCGCGCACGCCGCAGCCCCCCGGGCAGCGCCACTTCCAGATGGCCAACCTGGCAGGCTACCCGGCGGTGAACGTGCCCAACGGCTTCGCCGAGGGCGGCACGCCGACCAGCATCGTGTTCTACGCCCAGCCGTATCGCGAGCATCAGCTGCTGGCGCTGGCCAAGGCTTATCAGGACCGCGCCCGCTGGCACGAGCGGCGGCCGGGGCTCGATAGCTAGGCGCGATGGCCAGCGCGACGCCCGCCGTCCACGCCCTGCGCCGCCAGGGCATCGCCTTCACCGAGCACGAGTACCGCTACGAGGATCGCGGCGGCACGGCGGTGTCGGCGCGCGAGCTGGGCGTGCCCGAGCATCAGGTCGTCAAGACGCTGGTGATGGAGGACGAGGCGAAGGCGCCGCTCATCGTGCTGATGCACGGCGACCGCGAGGTCTCCACCAAGAACCTGGCGCGTCAGATCGGCGCCAAGATGGTGAGGCCCTGCGCGCCAGAGGTGGCCGAGCGACACACCGGCTATCAGGTGGGCGGCACGTCGCCGTTCGGCACGCGCAAGCCGCTGCCCGTTTACGTCGAGCGCAGCATCCTGGCCCTCGACCGCATCTACCTCAACGGCGGGCGGCGCGGCTTCCTGGTGTCGCTCGATCCGCGCGCCGCGGCCGAGGCGTTGCAGGCGACGCCAGTCGACGCCGCCGTCGTTACAGACTGAGGTCCTTGCGCAGCTTGGCGACGTGTCCGGTGGCCTTCACGCCGTACGCCGCGTAGGTGATCCTGCCCTTCTCGTCGACGACGAACGTCGATCGGATCACGCCGGTGACCGGCTTGCCGTAGAGCAGCTTCTTGCCGTAGGCGCCCCACGCTTTCAGGACGTCCTTCTCCGGGTCCGACAGCAGCGTGATCGTCAGGTGGTCCTTGGCGCGGAACTTGGCCAGCTTCTCGGGCTGGTCGGGCGAGATGCCCACCACCTCGTAGCCCTGCGCCTTCAGCGCGTCGAGCGAGTCGGAGAAGTCGCAGGCCTGTTTGGTGCAGCCCGGCGTCATCGCCGCCGGATAGAAGTAGACGATCACCTTCTTGCCGCGCAGCTTCGAGAGCTTCACGGCGGTGCCGGTGTCGTCGGTGAGGGTGAAGTCGGGCGCCTTGTCGCCCACGGCCAGTTGCGGCATCGACGGTTCTCCTGTGATTTCGGGTGGCGGCGCGGGCCGCGCTCGCGGGCGGCGCCGACGCTCGGCCTACGACTCGCGCGCGGCCACTTTGGCCCAGGTGTCCTTGAGCGACACCGTGCGGTTGAAGACCGGCGCGCCGGCCACGCCGTCGGCGTCGGCGGCGAAGTAGCCGAGCCGCTCGAACTGGAAGCGGGTGCCAGGCGCGGCCACGCCGAGCATCGGCTCGAGCTTGCAGCCGCGCAGCACGTCGAGGCTGTCGCGATTGAGCAGATCGATGAAGGTCTGGCCGGCCTTCTCGGCCGCGCTTTCGGGGTTCTCCGCCGAGAACAGCCGATCGTAGAGCCGCACTTCGCCGTCGACGGCGTGCGCGGCCGACACCCAGTGCAGCGTCGCCTTCACCTTGCGGCCGTCGGGGGCGTCGCCGCCCCGCGTCGCCGGGTCGTAGGTGCAGCGCAGCTCCACCACCTCGCCGGCGGCGTCCTTCACCACCTCGGTGCACGTCACCAGATACGCGTTGCGGAGCCGCACTTCGCGACCGGGCGCCAGCCGGAAGAACTTCTTCGGCGGCGCCTCCATGAAGTCGTCGCGCTCGATGTAGAGCTCGCGGCCGAACGGCACCTCGCGGGTGCCGGCCGCGGCGTCCTCGGGGTTGTTCACCACGGCCATGGTCTCGACTTGGCCCTCGGGGTAGTTGGTGAGCACCACCTTGAGCGGCCGCAGCACGGCCATCGCCCGCGGCGCCGTGCGGTTCAGATCCTCGCGCACGCAGTGCTCGAGCAGGCCGATGTCGATCACGTTCTCCTTCTTCGCGACGCCGATCCGGGTGCAGAAGTCACGGATGGCGGCGGCCGGGTAGCCGCGCCGGCGCATTCCCGACAGCGTCGGCATGCGCGGGTCGTCCCAGCCGGTGACGTGCCCCTGCGCCACCAGCTGCAGCAGCTTGCGCTTGCTCATCACCGTGTAGTTCAGGTTGAGCCGCGCGAACTCGATCTGCCGCGGCACGTGCTCGGTCCGGCACTCGCGCACCACCCAGTCGTAGAGCGGACGGTGCGCCTCGTACTCGAGCGTGCAGAGCGAGTGCGTCACGCCCTCGTAAGCATCCGACAGCGGGTGCGCGTAATCGTACATCGGGTAGATGCACCACGCGTTGCCGGTGCGATGGTGCTCGGCATGGCGGATCCGATAGAGCACCGGGTCGCGCATGTTGATGTTCGGCGACGCCATGTCGATCTTCGCGCGCAGCACGTGGGCGCCGTCGGGGAACTCGCCGGCGCGCATGCGCCGGAACAGGTCGAGGTTCTCCT
>CAYUAX010000142.1:0-13153 GCA_964442845.1 uncultured Bifidobacteriaceae bacterium
CGCGCCAGCAGATCCTCGCGCACGATCACCAGCGTGACGCCGGACGGGCCGAGGTTCTTCTGCGCGCCGGCGTAGATCAGGCCGTACTTCGCGATGTCGATCGGCCGGCTGAACATGTCCGACGACGTGTCGGCCACCAGCGGCACGTCGCCCACCGCCGGCTCGCCTTTCCACTCGGTGCCGTACAGGGTGTTGTTGGTCGTGAAGTGCACGTAGGCGGCGCCAGGCGTGAGCGTCAGCTCGTCCTGGCGCGGGATGCGCGCGAAGTTCTCGCGCTCGGTGGATCCGGCGATATGCACGGTGCCGACCCGCTGTGCCTCCTTGACCGCCTTCTGCGCCCAGCCGCCGGTGACGATGTAGTCGGCGGTGGCGCCGGCGGTGAGCAGGTTGAGCGGCACCATCGAGAACTGCAGCGACGCGCCGCCTTGCAGGAACAGCACCTTGTAGTTGGCCGGCACGCCGCCCAGCGTGCGCAGGTCGGCCTCGGTCTTCGCGAGGATCGCCTCGAAGGTCTTCGAGCGATGGCTGATCTCGAGGATCGACATGCCGACGCCGGGCAGGGCGACGAGGTCGCGCTGCGCCTCGAGCAGCACCGACTCGGGGAGGACGGCGGGACCGGCGGAGAAGTTGAACGGACGCTGTATAGACATGAGGTCGGGGCTCGGGGCTCGGGACTCGGGGCTCGGGTCGGACAACGGCGACCTAGGATGACAACGACAACAGCTGGACGTCGAGGACGTCGGCGTGGCCGCGGATGGCGGCCAGGGCCCCGGCGCCGGGCTCGGCGTCGAGGTTGATGCGGGCGACGGCGGCGTGGGCGCCGTCGAAGATGACGTTCTCGGTCTCCTGCACGTTGACGCCGGCGCCGCGAATCTCGCCGAAGACGTGGGCGAGCACGCCCGGGCGATCGCGGTGGCGCACCACCAGCATGTGGGTCGCCGGCGTGGTGCGGGCGAGGTTGACCACGTTGGGCACGCGGCCGGTCTCCTTGTAGGTGCGGACGATGCGCACCGTCTCGGCGGCGATCGCCTCCTGCGCCTGGTCGGTGGAGGCGCCGATATGGTGCGTACCGTAGACGCCGGGCAATTGCACGATGTCGTCGCCGAACGCGCCGGTGGCGGTGGCCGGCTCGGCGGCGAACACGTCGAGCCCGGCGCGCACGCCCTTGTCGCGCACCGCCGCCGCCAGCGCCGCCTGGTCGATCACCTCGGCGCGCGCCGTGTTGACGACGAACGCACCGGGCTTCAGGTGCGCGAGCAGCGCCGCGTTCACGAACCCGCGGGTGTCCTTGGCCAGGGCCAGATGGATGCTCAGCACGTCGGCCGCCTTCACCACTTCCTCGGGCGAGGCCACGGCCGTGATGCCCAACGCGGCGCCAACGCGCGCCCGCTCGTCGGCGTCGCTGGCGAAGCGCCGACTCCACGCCACCACCGGCATGCCGAACGCCCGCGCCCGGATCGCCGTCTCCTGGCCGATGTTGCCGAAGCCGAGCAGGCCGAGCGTGCGGCCGTGCAGGCCCTTCGCCTTGGAATACTCCTTCTTGTTCCACGCACCGGCGCGCAGCTCGGCGACGTTGTCGGGGATCCGCCGGTCCAGGGCCAGCATCAGGCCGAGCGCCAACTCGGCCACCGCGACGGCGTTCTTGCCCGGGCAGTTCGAGACGTAGATGCCGCGCGCCGAGGCGCCGGCGACGTCGATGGTGTTCACGCCGGCCCCGGCGCGGACGATGAGCGCCAGGCCGCCGGCGTCGAGCACCGGCGCCTGCACCTGCGTCGACCGCACGACCAGCACCGCCGCGCCGCTCGCCCGCACCGCCTCGACCAGCGCGGCGTCCTTGGCGTCGGGGTCGTAGATCACCTCGCAGCCCAGGGCGCGCAGGCCGTCGAGCCCGCTCCGTTCGAACTTGTCCGCGACCAGCACCTTCATCGATTCATCCTCGCGCACGGCGCCGACGCCGCGATCACACCAGGTGGCTCAGCACGCCGTCGCGCAGCTTCGGCTCGAACCACGTCGATTTCGGCGGCATGATGCCGCCGGCGTCGGCGATGCGCATCAGGTCGTCCACCGACACCGGATACAGGGAGAACGCCACGGCGAACTCCCCGCCGTCGACGAGCCGTTCGAGCTCGCCGGTGCCGCGGATGCCGCCGACGAAGTCGATCCGCTTGTCGGTGCGGATGTCGGTGATGCCGAGCAGCGGCGTCAGCACGGTGTCCTGCAGCCGGCTCACGTCGAGGGCGGCGTCCGGGGCCGCGCCGGCCGGCACGGGGCCGAAGTCGATGGTCCACCACGCCTGGTCGAGGTACATCGCCGCCAGGCCCTTGCGCGCCGGCGACGCCGGCCCGCCGGGCGTCACCGACACCGTCGCGGCCAGCGCGGCGCGGAACTCCGCGGCGCTGCGGCCCTGCAGGTCGCGGACGACGCGGTGGTAAGGCAGCACCTGCATCTGGGCGTCGGGGAACGCGACCGCCAGGAAACGCTCGTGCTCGCCTGGCCCTTCGGCGGCGAGCGCCTGGTGCGTGCGCCAGGCGCTGGCGGCGCGATGATGGCCGTCGGCGATGTAGAGCGCCGGCACCGATGCGAACGCGGCCACCAGCGCGTCGCTGTCGCCCGCCGGCACGCGCCACACCTCGTGACGGATGCCGTCCACCGCGGTGAAGTCGAAGAGCGGCGACGAGGCGACGACGCGCGCCACCGCGGCGTCCACGGGCGGCGCGGCGCGGTAGGTCAGGAACACCGGGCCGGTCTGCGCGCGCAGCGTCAGGATGTGGCGGGTACGGTCGTCTTCCTTGTCGGGCCGGGTCTTTTCGTGCTTCTTGATCAGGTCGCGGGCGTACTCGTCGACCGAGAACGCGGCGGCGACGCCGGTCTGCACGTGGGCGCCCATCGTCAGCCGGTAGACGTAGAGGCTCGGCGTGTCCTCGACGACCAGCGGCGCGGCGCGGCGCAGCCGGTCGAAGTTGTCGGCGGCCTTGGCGTAGACGGCGTCGCTGTAGATGGGCGTGCCCGGCGGACACTCGATCTCGGGCCGCGACACCCGCAGGAAGCTCAGCGGCTCGCCGTCGGCGAGCGCCGCGGCCTCGGCGCTGTTGACGACGTCATAGGGTACGGCGGCCACGCGGGCGACCGTCGCCGGGGTGGGCCGCAGGGCCGCGAAAGGAGCGATCACCGACATGAGTGCGGGTATTTTATGGCGATGAGCAGCCGCGGGCGGCGACGGATCGCGGGGGCGGCACTGGCGGCGGCCGCCGTGGCCGCGTGGTGGTCGGTCGACGCCGGGGCCCAACTCCGCCATCCGGTGAGCGGACGGGTCATCGCGCCGGTCATGGGCGTCGGCGGCGCCGGATGGCTCGAACGGCCCGAACGGGAGGCCGAGGAGGCGCCCAGCAAGGCCATCGCCGCCCTGAAGGTCCAGCCCGGGCAGGTGGTGGCCGACATCGGGGCGGGATCGGGCTACTACACGGTGCGGCTGGCCCGCGCCGTCGGCCCCACGGGGCGGGTCTATGCCACCGACATCCAGCCGGGCATGCTCGAACTGCTCCGCGGCAATGTCGCCCGCGTCGGCCTCGACAACGTGACGACCGTGCTCGGCGCCCCCGACGACCCGAAGCTGCCGGCCGGCGCAATCGACCTGGCGATCATGGTCGACGTGTACCACGAGCTGGCCTCGCCGCAGGCGTTCCTGCAGCGGCTGCGGCCGGCGCTGAAGCCCGACGGCCGGCTGGTGCTGCTGGAGTTCCGCAAGGAGGACCGGCGCGTGCCGATCCTCGAGGTGCACAAGATGAGCGTCGCCGAGGTGCGCCAGGAACTCGAGGCCGAGGGCTTCCGGTTGACCGCAGTGCTCAACGACCTGCCGTGGCAGCACATCCTGGTGCTCACCCTGGCCGATCGGCAGTGACGCCGCCGGCCTGGCACGGAGCGTGCTCACCCTTCCCGAGGAGGGGCCATGAACGCCAGATCGTGTAAGAATTTCGCCATCGTGCGGTACATCTTTGCCGTGCTCGCGGTGCTCGCCTGGGCCGGCGCGGCCGAGGCGCAGGGGCCAGGCGTCCGCGGCGGTGTGTCGATCGACCCGGACCAGTTCTACTTCGGCGCCCACTTCGAGACCGACCCGCTGGTCGATCGCGTGCACTTCCGGCCCAACGTCGAGGCCGGTCTCGGCGACGACCTGACGACCGTCGCCCTCAACTTCGACTTCGTCTACAAGTTCCCGCAGCGCAACAGCTGGCGCCTCTATGCCGGCGGCGGCCCGGCGGTGAACTTCTATCGCTTCGATCGCGGCGGCAACGACGACACCGAAAGCGACGCCGGCCTCAACTTCGTGCTCGGCGTCGAGCAGGAGTCGGGCCTGTTCTTCGAGTTCAAGATCGGCGCGATCGACAGCCCCGAGCTGAAGTTCGGGGTCGGGTGGTCGTTCCGCTGACGCAGCGCGGCGCGCGGCTGGCGGCCGCGGCGGCGGTGGTCGCCGCGGTCGCGGCGGTGGCCGGTCAGCCGGCGCCGCCGGGCGCCGTGGCGCCGGTGATCGTGACCGTCAGCGGCCCCGAGGCCGCGGTGCCGCGGTTCGCCCTCGCCGAGTTCCGGGTCGACCTGCGCTCGTCGGCCGATCGCGTGTACGACCCGTTCGGGCCGGACGACGGCTACACGCATCCCCGCGGCGTCACGCTCGATGCCGAGATCACCGGTCCCGACGGCCGGGTGGCGATCGTCCCCGGCTTCTACTACACACCGTACGCGATCGCTCAGGTGGACGAGACCCGCGAGGCGCTCGGCATCACCGGGCCGAGCGACTGGCGCGTGCGCTTCACGCCGAGCCTCGTCGGCGCTCACCGGCTCGTGGTGCGCGTCACCGATGCCGGCGGCACGGCAGTGTCGACGCCGCTCGCCTTCACGGTCGCGGCCTCGTCGCGGCGCGGCTTCATCCGCGTCAGCGCCGCCGATCCGCGCCGGCTGCGCTACGACAACGGCGACGACTTCGTGCCGATCGCCGAGGGCCGTCAGTGGGCGCCGCAGGAGCGGCGCCGGGCGCTGTCGTACGCCGAGGCGTTCGCCGCCGACGCCGCCGCCGGTGTCAACCTGACACGACTCTGGGATCAGAACGACAGCTACAACCTGTCGATCGAGGGCGTCGATCCGGTGTGGGCGCCGACGTGGGCGCACTTCACGCAGGCGCTGGCGATCGACCGGGCCACGACGCGCAGCGGCGGACGCGCCGCCCGCTTCCGCGCCGCGACCGGCGCGCCGACCGAGGGCTACGTGCAGTGGCTGGCGGTGCGGCCGGCGACACGCTACGAGGTGCGCGGGTGGATCCGCACCGAGGAGATCGCGGGCGAAGGCGCCGTGCTCGCCGCCGGCGGCACCTCGCACCTCGACCCCGGTGCGGAGCGCACGCCGCCGCTCGCCGGCACCAGCGGCTGGACCGAGGTGCGGCACGCCTTCACCACGGACGCCGACCAGCGCACCGTGGCGATCTGGGCCGGCGCCGTCCGCAGCACCGGCACCGCCTGGTTCGACGACTTGACGGTCAGCGAGGCCGGCCGTCCGGACGTCAACGTGCTGAGCGACCCTGGATTCGAACGGCACTTCCCGAAGGCCGACCGCGGCAACGACCCCGAGGATCCGGAAGTGGCGCGGGGGCTGCCGCACGGCACGTCGATCAACCAGTGGGCCGCCGCACAGCTCGATCACATCGTGCAATCGGCCGAAGCGCTCGGCATCGCCGTGCAGTTGTGCAGCCACGGCGACGTCTACTGGACGTGGGACGCCACCATCGCCGACAGCCCCTATGCCACCGTCAACGGCTACCGCACCGGCTGGCTCGACCCGCGCCATCTCGGCTACTGGCAGCGCAACTACCGCTATCGCATCGCCCGCTGGGGCTACTCGCCGGCCGTCTTCGCCTGGGAGATCTGGAACGAGCACGGGCTGATCGACGTGCCCTCGGACCTGCAGCGGTTCTACGACGTGCTGGGCCGTTTCGTGAAGGCCGCCGATCCGTACCGGCACCTGTTCACGACGTCGCAGTGGAGCCAGGCCTACAGCCCGGCGTTCTGGGCCGGCGGCCCCTTCGACGTCGTGAACTACCACGACTACATCACCACGCAGCTCGATCGCCACGAGCCGGCCCTGGTCGGCGACGCCGCCGCCTTCGTCTACTCGCTGGCCGACGGCCTGGTGGCCGACTGGCCGGCCGATGTGGCGCGCCGGCCAATCGTCTGGGGCGAGGTCGGCACGCTGGAGCGCTGGGACGTGGACGACCCGCGGCTGATCACCGGGCGCGGCGCCGCGCTCACCCGCCACGGGTTCGCGTGGGCCGGGTTCTTCAGCCCGGCCTTCACCGCGCCGATCGACTGGCAAGCGGCGCCGAAGGCCGACTCGACGCGGGCGCTGCGCGCGTTCGCCGGCGGCGAGCGATTCGCCGACGGCGGCTGGGAGGCTTTCGCGACGCCGGACCTGGCAGCGCGGACCAGCGCGCCGATCGCCGCGTCGCCGCGCGACGCACGGGTGATGGCGCTGGTCCACGCCGGACGCCACCGCGTACTGGCCTGGGTGCAGCACCGCGACCACACCTGGCGACGCGTGATCGAAGGCCGGCGCGAGCCGCGCGCGGTGACCGGCTGGTTCGAGACGCCGGCGCTGCCGGCCGGCCGCTACGCCGTCGAGTGGTGGAACACGCGCACAGGCGAGGTCGAGTCGCGGACGACACGGACCCACGCCGGCGGCGCGCTGCGCCTGTCGTGGCCGGCACCGCTCGCGACCGACATCGCTGTCAAGATCGGCCGCGTCGACTAAGGCCTGGACGGGCTGAAGCAGTTCCGATTGTCGGAGCGCGGCGCCCGGCAGGCGTAGTGCTTCAGCCGGTCCAGGCCACTGGCTACGGGGTCGTGTAGGTCACGACCAGCCGCGGCGCCACGCCGGCGCCGCCTTCGGCGCTGCCGATGAACTTGCGCGCCCACGCGCCGGCCGTGCCGCGTACGATCACGCTCAGCGCCTGCCCGGCGTTCCAGGCCGGCTGGCTGACCACCGCCTGGATCACCGCGGTGATGTCGTCGAGGGCGTAGCGCGTGCCCGCGATCCACTGCTGGTCGGAGCTGTGCGCGACCCGCGGCACGACCAGCGTCCGCTGCGACGGCCGTGACGAGGTCGAGAACGCCGCGCTGTTGCCGGCGGCTTCGGCGGCGAACTCGAAGGCCACGCTGTTCCACTGCGTCGAGGACGCGGTGAGCTCGACACGCGCGGCGGTGATGGTGGCGCCGGCGGGGATGGCCACCCCGGTGAACCGCAGGCCGAGGTAGCTCTGCGCCGCCGACGAGCCGTTGCCGATCCACTGGGAGCCGTTGGCGGTGAACGTCGCGCCCTCTTCGTTGACGTCGTCGGCACCGGCGGCGACGACGAACGTCGCGGTCACCGGCCCCGCGGCGCTGTCGTCGTTGACGATCGTGCCCAGGCCGGTGCCGTCGGCCACGATGGCGTTCACGGGGTTCGACAGGACCACCGTGAAGGTTTCGGTGGATTCGACGGCGGTATCGCCAGAGACGGCGACGCTGATGGTCCGCGTCGTCGACCCCGGTGTGAACGACAGCGTGCCGCTGGCGGCCGTGAAGTCGCCGGGCGCCGCTGCGGTGCCGTTGACCGTGGCGTAACCGACCGTGACCGTCGCCGCGCTGGCGCTCGACAGCGTCACCGTGAACGTCGCGGTCGTGGTGCCGCCGTTGCCCTCGGTGACCGAGGCGTCGCCGATGCTGAGCGTCGGCAGCGCCACCGTCCCGACGCTGATGGCGATCGGCGCCGAAACGACGGTATGCGTACCGTCCGACACGCTCAGTGTCGCGTTGTAGCTCCCGGCGGTCGTGTAGGTGTAGCTGACGTTGGCGCCCGAGGCGGTGGCGCCGTTGCCGAACGCCCACGAGTAGCTGAGCGGGGCCGCTTCAGGGTCGGTGGCGGCGCCGCTGAAAGCCACGGTGAGCGGCGCGGTGCCCGACGCCGGCGCGCCGGCAGCGGTGGTGATCACCGGCGGCTGGTTCACCGGACCGCCGCCGCCCGTGTAGGTGACGACCAGACGGGGCGCCACCGCCGCTCCGCCCTCGACGCTGCTGATGAACTTGCGGGCCCACGCGCCGCCGGTGCCGCGCACGATCACGCTGAGCGCCTGGCCCGACGCCCACGCCGGCTGGCTGACCGCGGCCTGAATCACCGCGGTGATGTCGTCGAGCGCGTAGCGCGTCCCAGCCACCCATTGAGCGTCCGACGCATGGGCGACGCGCGGCGCCAGCAGCGTGCGCTGCGACGGCCGCGACGTGGTGGAGAACGGCGCGCTGTTGCCGGCGGCCTCGGCGGCGAACTCGAACTGCACCGCGTTCCACTGCGTGGCGGCGGCGGTCAACTCCACTCGCGCCGCGGTGACGGTGGCGCCAGCCGGAATGGTGACGCCGGTGAAGCGCAGGCCGAGATAGCTGGCCGAGGCCGACGAGCCATTGCCGACCCACAGCGACCCGTCGGTGGTCAGCGCCGTGCCTTCCTCGTTGACGTCGTCGCCGCCGGCGGCGACGGTGAAGGTGGCGGTGACCGGCCCGGCGACGCCGTCGTCGTTGACGATGGTCCCGACGCCGGTGCCGTCGGCGATGGTCGCGCCCACCGGATTCGACAGCGCCAGCGTGAACGTCTCGTTCGGCTCCACCGTGGTGTCGCCGACCACCGGGACGGTGATGGTGGCGCTCAGCGTCGGGCCGGTCATGGTCAGCGTGCCCGACGTGGCCGTGTAGTCGCCGGGCGCGGTCGCGGTGCCATTGGCCGTGGCGTAGTTCACGGTGGTCGTGCTGCCGCCGGCCGAACGCGTGACGACGAACGAGGCCAGCGTGGTGCCGCTGTTGCCTTCGGTGACCGACGCGTCGGCCACCGACAGCGTGGGCAGCGCCGCCGGCGCCACCTGGATGTTCACCGGCGCCGAGGTGACGGTGGAGGTGCCGTCCGAGACCCGCAGCGTGGCGGAGAACGTGCCGGCGGCGTAGACCTTCGACGCCGCGGCGCCGGTGGCTTGCGTGCCGTCGCCGAACAGCCAGGTGTAGGTGAGCGGCTGGCCCTCCGGGTCGGTAGCGGCGCCGGAGAAGTTCACGGTCAGCGGCGCGACGCCGGTGGTCGGCGTGCCCGAGGCCGCGGTAATCGTCGGCGGCTGGTTGCTGCCGCCGCCGGCGGTGTAGGTGACGACGAGGCGCGGCGCGCTCGCCGAGCCGCTTTCGGCGGCGGCGACGTGCTTGCGGCCCCAGGCGCTGCCGGTGCCGCGCAGCACGAAGGTGAGCGCCTGGCCGGCCCAGCCGGGCTGCTGGACCGCCGCCTGCACCAGCGTGCGGATGTCTTCGAGTGGATAGCGGGTGCCGGCCACCCACTGCGCGTCCGACGCGTGGGCCACCCGCGGCGTGAGCAGCGCGCGCTGCGACGGCGGCGCCGCGGCGCTGAACGGCGCGCTGTTGGTCGAAGCCTCGGCAGCCATCTCGAAGGCGACGGCGTTCCACTGGGTGGCCGCGGCATCGACCTCGAGCCGGGCGGCGCTGATGGTGGCGCCGGCGGGAATCGCCACGCCGGTGAAGCGCAGGCCGAGGTAGCTCTGTGTCGCCGACGCGCCGGTGCCGAGCCACACCTGCCCGCTGTCGGCCGTCAGCACGCCGCCGTCCTCGTTGACGTCGTTCTCGCCGATCGTCACCACGTAGGTGGCGGTCACCGTGCCCGAATCGTCGTCGAGGATGGTGGCCGTGCCGAGCGAGGCGCCGAAGACGGCGTTGACCGGGTTGAAGAGCTCGAGCTGGAACGTCTCGTTCGACTCCACCAGCTGGTCGGGCACGATCGGCACCTGCACGGTCTGCGTGGTGGTGCCGCCGGCGAAGGTGAGCGTGCCGGTGGTGCTGGTGTAGTCGGCCGGCGAACTGGCGCTGCCCGGCAGGGTGCGGTAGCTGACCAGCACGTCCTGCGCCGACGCCGGCGTCAGCGTGACCGTGAAGGCCGCCACCGGCGTGCCGCTGCTGCCCTCGGGCACGCTGATCGAATTCACGCTCAGCGACGAGGCGGCCACGGCGTCGTCGTCGATGATGGTGCCGACGGCGGTGGCGTCGCCGATAGTGGCGTTGACGGCACCCGACAGGGTGACGGTGAACGTCTCGTTGCCTTCGACGAGGGCGTCGGCGATGGTCGGCACCGTGATGGTCCGCGACGTGGTGCCGGCGGGGAAGCTCAGCGAACCGGAACGGCTGGCGAAGTCCGTCCCCGACGTGGCGGTGCCGCTGGCGGTGGCGTAGTTGACGGTCACGGTCTGCGCCGCGGCGCTGTTCAGCGTCACGGTGAAGACGGCGTTGTTGGCCGAGGCGGTGCCCTCGTTCACGCTGACGTCGCCGATGACGAGCGACGGCGTCACCGGCGAGCCGCCCAGCCGGACGACGCGGCCCAGGGACGGCACGTCGTTGGCGTCGAGCACGTAGAGGAAGTAGTCGCCGGCCGGGGCCAGGCGCGAGTCGTTCGGCGCGGTCACGGTCAGACTGCCGGCGCCGGCGGTGAACGGCAGCTCGAAGAAGCGCTGGTCGAGGTTGATGCCGTGGGTCACCGAGCTGGCGCGCACGAACGTCACGCGCGCGGCGGCGCCGGGATTGGGCAGGCTCACGCTGAACGAGGCGCCGTAGTTGACGCTGGCCGGCGCCGCCGACACGACCGGGCGCGTGCCGCGGAAGAGGTACGGCGGGGAATAGAACTCGCCGTTGGCCTCGTCGGTCACCGCCGGGTTGATGCGGCCGCCGCCGGCGGCCAGCACCCGGCCGTCGGCCAGCAGGATCGCGATGGAGTGATACATCCGCGACCGCGCCATCGACGCCACCGTCGTCCACGTCTCGGTGTCGGGATCCCAGATCTCCGCCGGCTTGACGCCGTTGGTGGCGATGAGGCTCACCTCGTTGGCGCCGCCGATCACCAGCACCTTGCCGTCGGGCAGGATGACGAGGTTGTGCTGCGAGCGGCCGTAGGCCATCGAGCCCACCTGCCGCCACGACGGGGAGCCGGCGGTGAGGTCGATCACCCCGGTGTTGCGGGTCACCGGGTCGACGCCCAACGTGCCGCCGCCGGTCATCATCACCTTGCCGGGTCGGTACATCACGCCGGTGCCGGCCGCCGCCGGGCTCTGGCCGAGCGGCGTCCAGTTCGAGGTGGCGACGTTCAGCAGCCACGACTGGTACGAGGCGTCGCCGCCGCTCACGAAGACCCGGCCGTCAGGCCCCTGGTAGAGCTGCGGGTATTCGCCGACGTCCTTCTGCGCGCCGGGAAACGTCGACCAGCTGGTGCCGCTCGCCGACAGGATCTCGGGCACCTCGGCGATGTTCGGGCGGCTGATGGCGCCGCCCAGCGTCAGCGTGCGGCCGTCGGCGAGCGGCGTGACCGACGGATACCAGCGGGCGTAGTTGAGGTCGGGCAGCGCCGTCCACGACTGCGTGGAGGGGTTGAAGTAGGTGGCGTCGGTGGTGCCGACGCCGGCGCCGTTGTGCCCGCCCGCGGTCAGCAGCCGGCCGTCTGGCGTGAGCACGTGACCGGCACAGAAGAGCTCGGCGAAGCCGTTGGGCACCGGGGTGTAGGTGTTGGTGGCCGGGTCCCACAGGCGTGCCGAGGGCGTACCCGGGATCTCCCAGGCGTCGAAGAACAGCAGCCGCCCCGCCGGCATGATCGCGGCGTGCACGGCGACCAGCGGCATCGAGAAGACCGCCGACCACTGGCCGACATCGGATGGGGCCCCCTGCCCGCGCAGCGGCGCGGTGGTGACGAGAAGGGTGAGGGACAGGCAGGCGATGAGCAGCTTGACGGGGGATTTCAACCTGGGGGGCTCCAGTCGTAACCAAGAGCCTTGCCACGGGCACACGCGAGATTCACGGCCGAAGGCGTCGTCACTGCGCCGTCGCGTCTCCACGGGTCCAGAACAATGGCAGGATTCATGACGTGCGCCTCACGCCCGTGCCCTTGCCCAGCCGGCCGCGCCCGGCCGCAGCGATCGACGCCGCCTGGAACGGGGTCTGCAACGTGATCGCGCGCATGCGCTCGCCCGTCTCGCCGTGGCCTTGTGTGATCGCCACGCTCCTGTGCCTGGCCGCGGCGCTGGTCGCCGACGCCCAGGACCACCATCACGGGGCCGGCGGGGACGTCAGCGGCGAGCCCCTGCCGTTCGCCTCCACGTGCCGGCCGGCGGTGGCGGGGGTCCTCGACCGCGGCGTGCATCAGCTGCACACCCTGGCTTTCGACGACGCCATCGGCACGTTCCGACTCGCCGCGCACTCGGACATCGACTGCACGATGGCCTATTGGGGCACCGCGATGACGCACTGGGCGCGCTTCGCCCGCTCGGGCGACGCCGACGTCCTGGCGGAAGGCTGGCGCGCCCTCGATCAGGCGGCGCTGCTCCACCGCGCGCCGTCGGCCCGCGAACGGCGCTACCTCGACGCGCTGGTCGCCCGCTACCGTCTCCGGCTCGCCGACGGTCCCCGTCAGTACGCGGCCGCGATGGCCACCCTCGCCACCGACTTCCCGGACGACCCGCACGCCGCGTGGTTCGCGGCCGCGGCGCGCATCGACGAGCCGGCCGCCACGGTGGCCGAGGCGGCGGCCGCCGGCGACGACGCGCTGGCCCTGCTCCACCGCCCGGCGGTGCCCACGGGCCACGTGGTGACGCGGTTCCACGTCGTGCTGGCCGGCCGCACGACCGAACTGGCCGCCCGCGTCGCCGAGCACGCGCACGTGCTGGCTGGCGATGCCGAGGCGCCGGCGCGGCTGCTGCCGGCGGCGCGGCGGGTGTTCGAGGCCCTCGGCCGCTGGCCCGACGCGATTGCGCTCGGGCAGCGCCTCGCCGACGCGGCCCGGCGTGACGGGGCGGCGGCCGAGGAACTGCTGGCCCTCGAGGGTCTCGTCCTCGCCCAACTCCAGGCCGGCCGCGCCGACGAGGCACGGGCGGTCGCCCGGCGGCTCGACGCCGGGTATCTGGCCGACGTGGCCGGCGCCGGCGCGGTGCGGGCGCGCATCGGCGCGCGAATCGCGCTCGACACCGACGACGGCGCCGCGGCCGCGGCGCTGGCGGCATCCGACGACGCCGGGCCCTCGGCCGTGGCGCCGGTCCTGTTCGCGCGGGCGCTCGGCGCCGCGG
>CAYUAX010000143.1:0-13146 GCA_964442845.1 uncultured Bifidobacteriaceae bacterium
GCTACGGCCAGCGCGATCCGCTGGTCGAGTACAAGAAGGAGAGCTACCAGCTCTTCCAGGACATGCGCAGCCGCATCGAGGCGGAGATGGTCCGCTACTTGTGGTGGCTGCGGCCGGTCGATGGCCAGCCCGACGCGGTGGCGACGCCGCCCCGCCCGGCGCCGCGACGGCCGACGCCGCTCACCTACAGCGCACCGTCCGACACGCCGTCCGGGTTCCCCCCGCCTCAGCCGGCACCGGCGGCCGGCTTCCCGCCGCCGCAGTCGGCGGCGCCGCGTCCGGCCCGCGTCGGCGGCGACGACGCGCCGGTAACGACGGTGAAGCGCGACGAGCCGAAGCTCGGTCGCAACGACCCGTGCTGGTGCGGCAGCGGCAAGAAGTACAAGAAGTGCCACGGGGCCAACTGATGATCGGACGCCCCGCTTCCCCGACCACCCCGCGTGCCTCCAGGCCGACCCCTGTGTCGGCCTGTTCTGTTTCCGCCATCCACGAGCGTCGCCCATGAGTGCACCCAGCGCCACCTCCACCCCCACCCGCCCGAGCCTCGACGCGTCGATCGCCACCGCCCTCACCTTCGACGACGTGCTGCTCGTGCCGCGCTACTCCAACGTGCTGCCGGCGCAGGTCGACGTCGCGACGCGGCTGACGCGCAACATCCCGCTGTTCGTGCCGCTGCTCAGCGCCGCGATGGACACGGTGACCGAGTCGTCGATGGCCATCGCCATGGCCCAGCAGGGCGGTCTCGGCGTGATCCACAAGAACCTCGCCGTCGAGGAGCAGGCGGCCGAGGTCGATCGCGTCAAGCGGTCGGAGAGCGGGATGATCGTCAACCCGATCACCCTGTCGCCCAAGCACCGCATCCATGAAGCGCTCGAGCTGATGGCGCACTACCGCATCTCGGGCGTGCCGGTCACCGAGGACGGCAGCAAGGAAGGCCGCCTGGTCGGCATCCTGACCAACCGCGACCTGCGCTTCGAGACCAACACCCAGCAGGCGGTCGAGGACGTCATGACCAAGGACGACCTCATCACCGTGCCGGTCGGCACCACCCTCGACGCCGCCCGCGAGATCCTCCACCAGCACAAGGTCGAGAAGCTGCTGGTCGTCGATCAGGCGTTCCGACTGAAGGGGCTGATCACCGTCAAGGACATCCAGAAGGCGATCAAGTACCCCAACGCCTGCAAGGACTCGCTCGGCCGGCTGCGCTGCGGCGCCGCGGTCGGCACCGCGAAGAACACCGTCGAGCGCGCCGAGGCGCTGGTCGCCGCGCACGTCGACGTGCTGGTGATCGACACCGCCCACGGCCACAGCCAGGGCGTGCTCGACATCGTCCGCGAGCTGCGCCGCCGCTTCCCCGACGTCGATCTCATCGCCGGTAACGTCGCCACCGCCGAGGCCACCGAGGCGCTGGTCCGCCTCGGCGTCGACGCCGTGAAGGTCGGCATCGGCGCCGGGTCGATCTGCACGACCCGCGTCGTCGCCGGCATCGGCATGCCGATGATCTCGTCGATCCACGAGTGTGCCCGCGCCGCCGCGCCCTACGGCGTGCCGGTGATCGCCGACGGCGGCGTCCGTTACTCGGGCGACATCGTCAAGGCGCTGGCCGTCGGCGCCAGCTCGGTGATGATCGGCAACCTCTTCGCCGGCACCGACGAGAGCCCCGGCGAGCTGATCCTGTTCCAGGGCCGCAGCTTCAAGGAGTACCGCGGCATGGGCTCGATCGGGGCGATGCGCCAGGGCAGCCGCGACCGCTACTTCCAGGACGAGTTCCAGCTCGAGGGCAAAGCCGCCGCCGGCGGCGCCGCCAACGAGAAGCTGGTGCCCGAGGGCATCGAGGGCCGCGTCCCGCACAAGGGCAGCCTGTCGTCGCTGGTCCACCAGCTGGTCGGCGGCCTGCGCGCCGGCATGGGCTACTGCGGCTGCGCGACGATCCCCGACCTGCAGCGCGATGCGCAGCTCGTGCGCATCACGCCGGCCGGCGTCCGCGAGAGCCACGTCCACGACGTGACGATCACGAAGGAAGCGCCGAACTACCGGACCGAATAGCGGCTAGGGGCTAGGGGCTAGCGGCTAGAAATCAACGCAGCCAAGCTGTCACACTGCGGAACTAGCCGCCAGAAAGCGTCAGTTTCGTGTGCCGTCAGCGCGACTTCCTAGCCGCTAGCCCCTAGAAGCTATCTCATAAATGCCCGGAGCAGGATCCGGGCACAGGCGAGCTGTACCATCCCAAGGTAGTTGCTGACGTGACGCTCCCACCGCGTGACGACGCGGCGGCAGTTGTGGAGCCAGGCAAACAGCCGCTCGATCTTCCAGCGGCGCTTCGCGCGGCGTAGCGGACGCCCATCCTGGGTCTTCGCGCGCCCGCGGCGATTCGCGGCGATCATCTCGATACCGTACTGCCTTAGCAGCAGGTCGTCGAGCCCATCGCTGTCGTAGCCGCGGTCGCCAATCAGGCACCACGGGAGGTCGGGAAGGAAGCGCGCGTCGAGAGTGGCGGGGACGAGGTGCGGCTCATACGGTGAAGCGCTGGCCACGTGCACGGCGACAGGAAGACCGTGGCGGTCGCAGATCGCCATGACCTTGGTGCCTTTGCCACGGCGTGTTGGACCGATTTCAGGGCCCCTTTTTTCGCCGAGGCGAAGGTCGCGTCGACGAAGGCTTCACTCAGATCGATCTTCCCGCGATCGCGGAGATCTTCGGCGAGGCGCTGCAGCAACCGATCGAGGCGGCCGGAGCGCTGCCAGAGCTGGAAGCGACGATGGCAGGTCTGATATGGCGGATACCGCGACGGCAGATCGTGCCACGGGGCGCCGGTGCGCAGCACCCACAGCACGCCGTTCAGCACGGCGCGCGGATCGGCCCACGGCCGGCCACGCCCGTCGGGGCGACGGCGCGGACGAAACGTCGGTTCGAGCACGGCCCATTGGGCGTCGGTCAGGTCCATGCCGTCGAGTACGACGGCGATCCTACCGATGTTTCAGGCCGCTTTCGGATTTATGAGATAGCTTCTAGCCCCTAGCCCCTAGCCGCTTCATGTCTCTTCTCTCCCACGTCCTCCTGCTCTCCCCCGCTCACTGCGGCGGCAAGCGGGCGCGGGCGCTGCTGCGTCCCGGCGCGACGTCGGAGACCGCCCGCCAGTTGCGATCCGGGGAGCTCACGCTCGGCGAGGCGTTCGCCTTCATGAGCAGCCTGTACTTCCGCGGCAAGCTGGCCTATGCCCGGACGGTCGTCGCGCGGCGGGGCGCCACCGCTGCCGCGCTGGTCATCACGCCGACCCGCGGCCTGCTGCCGCCCAACACGATGGCGTCGGTGGGGCTGCTCGAGGAGTTCGCCGCCACCGACATCGCCGCCGGCGACACCCGCTACCGCCAGCCGCTCGAGCGTGACCTGGCGGCGCTCGCCGGCCGCCTCGCCGCCGCGGCGCAGGTCGTCCTGCTCGGCAGCATCGCCAGCGACAAGTACCTCGACGTGCTGGCGCCGGCGCTCGGTGCGTCCCTGTGCTACCCGCCGGCCTTCATCGGCCGCGGCGACATGAGCCGTGGCGGGCTGCTGCTGCGCGCCGCCGCGGCCGGCGTCGAGCTGGACTATGCGCCGCTCACCGCCGCCTCGCCGCGTACCGGCCCACGCCCGCCGCGCCTCGCGCGGCGCTGAGGGTCAGGCCGCGGCGTCCGGCGGCCGCACGGTGATCTCGCGCACGTCGCCGCCCCGATCGGCGATGTGGACGCGGACCGCGCCGGCCACCGGGTGGCGCAGCCGTTCGGGCCACTCCACCACGACGACGCCGCGCGCCGCCACGTCGGGGTCGAGCCCGATGTCGTCGAGATCGGCCAGGCCGAGCCGGTAGAGGTCGAGGTGCAGGAGCGGCAGCCGGCCGCCGCGGTGCTCGTGGACCAGCGTGAAGGTCGGACTGCTGACCACGTCGGCATCGAGGCCGAGGCCTTCGGCCAGGCCGCGCACGAACACGGTCTTGCCGGCGCCCAGATCGCCGCTCACCAGCACGACGGCACCGGCGGCCAGGGTCGTGGCCAGCGCCCGCGCCGCCCGCGCCGTCTCGTCCGGCGACCCCGATCGCACCGTCCTCACTCCCCAGCGGTCGCGGCCCGCGACCGCGCCGTCAGCTCCAGCAGCGCGTCGCCGATGTGTGCGGCCAGATCGCCGGCGGTCATCGCGACCTCGCCTTCGTCGGCGTCGCTCAGCTCGCCCGCGGCGCCGTGTACGTAGACGGCGATCTGGCAGGCGGCATCGGGATCGAGGAGCTGCGCCAGCCACGCCGCCGTCATCCCGGTCAGGACGTCGCCGGTGCCCCCGGTGGCCATTCCCGGCGAGCCGGTCGGGTTCACATAGACGACGCCGTCGGGCGTGGCGATCACCGTGCGATAGCCCTTCAGCACCACGTACAGCTGATGGCGCGTCGCCAGTTCCGTGGCCAGGCCGACGCGGTTGGCCTGCACGTCGGCGACGCTGCAGCCGACCAGCCGGGCCATCTCGCCGGGGTGCGGGGTGATCACCACCGGCCGCCCCTCGCGGCCGCGCAGCACCCCGGCATCGCCGGCGCAGGCGTTGAGCGCGTCGGCGTCGATCACGAGCGGCTGCTCGCAGCGCGCCAGCATCGCGTGCACGAATGCCCGAACGCCCGGCCCGCCGCCCAGACCGGGGCCGAGGGCGACGACGTCGGCGGGCAGCGCCAGGACGGCGTCGACGGCGGTCGGCGCGCAGGTGCCGTCGGCCTGCTCGTCGAGCGGCGCGGTCATGAACTCCACGCCTTGGGCCGCCACGATCGGCTGACAGCTGGCCGGCGTCGCCACCGTCACCAGGCCGGCGCCGCTGCGCAGCGCGCCGCGCGCCGCCAGCACCGCCGCACCGGTCTTGCCGCGGGAGCCGGCCACGACGACGACGCGGCCGCAGTCGCCCTTGTGGACGTCCGGGGCGCGTGGATGGATCAGCGCCCGCACGGAGTCGCGCGTCAGCAGGTGCAGTCGGGGCCCCTCGGCCTCGGCGATGATGCCGAGGGGGATGCCGATGTCGGCGATCACGACATCGCCGGCGACGTGCTCCGCCGGCGGCAGCACCAGCGGCACCTTCGGCGCCCCCAGCGTCACGGTGAGGTCGGCGTCGATCACCGGGCCGATCAGCTCGCTGGTATCGGCCGACAGCCCCGACGGCACGTCGATCGCCACCACCGTCGCCGATCCGGCGTTGACGTCGGCGACGATCGACTCGTGCAGGCCGCTGAGCGCGCGGCTCAGTCCGGTGCCGACGATCGCATCGACGATGACGTCGGCGGTGGTGACCTGCGAGCCGTGCAGCTCCCACGCCTGCGCGTCGGCCAGCTCGACGATCGACAGGCCGAGGCGGCCGATCACGTCGAGGTTGAGGCGGGCGTCGCCGCCGATGTCGGTCAGCGCGCCGACGACGTAGACGGCGACCTCGACGTCGCGCTGGTGCAGGGTGCGGGCGACGACGAAGCCGTCACCGCCGTTGTTGCCGGTGCCGCACAGCACGACGATGCGCCGCGCCGGCAGGTCGTCGACCAGCGACTCCATCGCCGCCACCACCTGGCGGCCGGCGTTCTCCATCAGGACGATCGACGGGATGCCGAGGTCGTCGATCGTCCGGCGATCGACGGCGCGCATCTGGCTGGCGTTGAGCACCCGCATGGCGATCACCGGAGTGGCCGCGCGCGTGGCGCGAGGACGGCGGCGCGGGCCGTCCTCAATCCTCGTAGGCCTCCAGCGGCGGACAGACGCACACCAGGTTGCGGTCGCCGTAGGGGTTGTCGATGCGGCCGACGCTGGGCCAGAACTTGTTCGCCCGCACCCACGGCAGCGGGAACGCCGCCGCCTCGCGCGAGTACGGCCGCATCCACGCGTCGGCCGCCACCACCGCCGCGGTGTGCGGCGCGTGCTTCAGCACGTTGTCCTTGGCGTCGGCGGCGCCGCTGACCACCGCCTCGATCTCGGCACGAATGGCGATCAGCGCATCGCAGAAGCGGTCGAGCTCGGCCTTCGGCTCGCTCTCGGTCGGCTCGACCATCAGCGTGCCCGGCACCGGGAACGACACGGTCGGGGCGTGGAAGCCGTAGTCCATCAGCCGCTTGGCGACGTCGCCCTCCTCGACGCCGGCGGCCTTGAACTTGCGCAGATCGAAGATCATCTCGTGCGCCACCCGGCCGTTCGGCCGCGTGTAGAGGACGTCGTAGTGCCCCTGCAGCCGGGCCTTCAGGTAGTTGGCGTTGAGAATGGCGTACTTGGTGGCCTCGGTGACGCCGTTGCCGCCGAGCATCCGGATGTAGCCGTAGGAGATGAGCAGGATGCTGGCGCTGCCCCACGGCGCCGCCGCGACCGGCGCGATCGCCGTGGCGCCGCCGGTGGCGACCAGCGGGTGGCCGGGCAGGTACGGCGCGAGGTGCTTCGCCACCGCGATCGGCCCCATCCCAGGGCCGCCGCCGCCGTGCGGGATGGCGAAGGTCTTGTGCAGATTGATGTGGCAGACGTCGGCGCCGATCAGCGCCGGGCTGGTCAGCCCGACCTGCGCGTTCATGTTGGCGCCGTCCATGTAGACCTGACCGCCGTGCGCGTGCACGGTGGCGCAGATGTCGCGGATGGCGTCCTCGTAGACGCCGTGCGTGGACGGATAGGTGACCATCAGCGCCGCCAGGTTGGCGGCGTGCTGGGCGGCCTTCGCCTTCAAGTCGTCGACGTTGATGTTGCCCGACGGATCGGAGGCGACGACCACCACCTTGTACCCGGCCATGACCGCGCTGGCCGGGTTGGTGCCGTGCGCCGACGCCGGAATGAGCACCACGCTGCGGTGCCCTTCGCCGCGCGCGCGGTGCCAGGCACGGATCACCAGCAGCCCGGCCAGCTCGCCCTGCGCGCCGGAGTTGGGCTGGAGCGAGGTCGCCGCGAACCCGGTGATCTCGGCCAGCGCGGCCTCGAGCTCGGCGCAGATCTGCCGATAGCCGGCGGTCTGGTCGGCCGGCGCGAACGGATGCATGCGCGAGAACTCCGGCCAGCTCACCGGGAACATCTCGCTGGCCGCGTTCAGCTTCATCGTGCACGAGCCGAGCGGGATCATCGACACGTCGAGGCCGATGTCCTTGCGCTCGAGGTGCTTCAGGTAGCGCATCATCTCGCTCTCGGAGCGATGGCGGTGGAACACCGGATGCGCGAGAAACGCCGACGTACGGCGCAGGGCCGGCGGCAAGGCGTCGCCGGCGGCCGGCACAGCGGCGGCCGGAGCGGCTTTCCCCACCACGGCGGCGAAGACGCCGAGCAGCGCCGTCACGTCGGCGGCGGTCGCCGTTTCGTCCAGCGAGACGCCGACGGTCGTGTCGTCGACGCGGCGCAGGTTGTAGCCGGCCGCGACGCTGGCGTCGTGGATGGCCGCCGCCTGGGTGGCCGAGACCTCGATCGCCAGGGTGTCGAAGTAGTGCGTGTTCTGCTGGGCCAGGCCCAGCGCGGCGAGGCCGTCGGCCAGCGCCCGCGTCAGCCCGTGCACGTGACGGGCGATCGCGGTGAGGCCGTCGGGGCCGTGGTAGACGGCGTACATCGCCGCCATGTTGGCCAGCAGCGCCTGCGCCGTGCAGATGTTCGAGGTCGCCTTCTCGCGACGGATGTGCTGCTCGCGCGTCTGCAGCGCCATGCGGTAGGCGCGCTGACCCTGCGCGTCCACCGACACGCCGATCAGCCGGCCCGGCGCGTGGCGGACGAACTCCTGGCGCGTCGCGAAGAACGCGGCGTGCGGGCCGCCGAAGCCGAGCGGCACGCCGAAGCGCTGCGAGTTGCCGACGACGACGTCGGCGCCGAGTTCGCCGGGTGGCGTGAGCAGCGTGAGCGCCAGCAGGTCGGTGGCGACGCCGACGAGCACCTGCGCGGCGTGGGCCTTGGCGATGATCGGCCCGATGTCGGTGACCAGGCCGCGGTCGTCGGGATACTGCAGGAACGCGCCGAACACCTCGGCGCCGAACTGCCAGGTGTCGGGCGCGCCGACCTGCAGAGTGATCCCGAGCGGCTCGGCACGGCTCGCCAGGACCGCCAACGTCTGCGGGAACACGCGATCCGACACCAGGAGCACGCCGCCGTCGGCTGGCTTCTTGGGCGACACGCGGTGCAGCAGCGTCATCGCCTCGCCGGCGGCGGTGCCCTCGTCGAGCAGCGATGCCCCGGCCACGGCCGCGCCGGTGAGGTCGCTGACCATGGTCTGGAAATTGAGCAGCGATTCGAGGCGGCCCTGGGCGATCTCGGCCTGATAGGGCGTGTAGGGCGTGTACCAGCTCGGGTTCTCGAAGAGGCAGCGGCGGATCACGCTGGGCGTGATCGTGTCGTAGTAGCCCAGGCCGATGAAGCTGCGCAGCACCCGGTTGCCCTTGGCCACCGCGGCCAGCCGGGTCAGGTACTCGTGCTCCGACTCGCCGTCGGGCAAGGCGAGCGGCGTGGTCCGGCGGATGGCGGCGGGCAGCGCCTCGTCGATGAGGGCGTCGAGCGACGACGCTCCCACGGTGGCGAGCATCTCGGGCAGGTCGGCCGGGCGCGGGCCGATGTGGCGGCGGACAAATGGTTCCATTCGGGAGGGCTTACTTGGCGAGCGCTTCGTAGGCTGCGGCGTCGAGCAGCGCGCCGGCCTCGGCCGGGTCGGCGATGGTGAACTTCACCATCCAGGCGTCGTGCGGGGCGCTGTTCACCGAGTCGGGCCGGTCCTTGAGTTCGGTGTTCACCGCGGTCACGGTGCCCGACAACGGCGCGAACAGCTCGGACACCGCCTTCACCGACTCGATGGTGCCGAAGGCCTGGCCCTTGGTGATCGTGGCGCCCACCTCGGGCAGTTCCACGTAGACGACGTCGCCCAGCTGCTGCTGGGCGAAGTGCGTGATGCCGACCGTGCCTTCCTCGCCGTCGACCTTCACCCACTCGTGGTCGTTCGTGTACTTCAACGTCGTCGGATACATCGCGGGGACTCCTACGCCGGCTTGGGGCGCTTGTAGAAGGGCAACGCCACGACGCGGGCCGCGCAGGCGCGGCCGCGCACGTCGATCTCGATCGCAGTGCCCGGGGCGGCCAGCGCCCTGGGCACGTAGGCCATGCCGATGGCCTTCTTCAGGAACGGCGTCTGGGTGCCGCTGGTGACCGTGCCCACGGTCGCGCCGTCGTGGCGCACGGCGTAGCCGTGCCGGGCGATCGATCGCGGTTCGGCCATCTCGAAGCCGACCAGCGTCCGGGCCGTGCCCTCGGCCTTCTGCTGGCGCAGCACCTCGTGGCCGAGAAAGGCCGGCTTGTTCCAGCCGACGATCCAGCCCAGGTCGCACTCCATGACCGTGGTGGTCTCGTCCATGTCATTGCCGTAGAGCCGCATGGCCGCCTCGAGGCGCAGCGTGTCGCGGGCACCGAGCCCGCACGGGATCAGTCCGTCGGCCTTGCCGGCTTCCAGGAGCGCGTTCCAGAGCTGCGGCGCGAACTGCGGCGGCACGAAGATCTCGTAGCCGTCCTCGCCGGTGTAGCCGGTGCGCGAGACGGTGCCGCGGATGCCGGCCACCTCGCCATGCGCGAACCAGTAGTACTTGATGGTCTCCAAGGGCACCGCGGTGAGCGACTGGACGATGGCCCGGGCCTTGGGGCCCTGCACGGCAATCAGCGCGTAGCGATCGCTGGAGTTGACGATGGCCACCTCGCCCGCCGCGGCGGCGTTGGCGACGATCCAGCCGTGGTCCTTCTCGATGTTCGAGGCGTTGACCACGAGCAGGAAGTGGCTCGGGCCCATGCGGTAGACCAGCACGTCGTCCACGAACGTGCCCTGCGGCGTGGTCAACGCCGAGTATTGCGCCTGCCCGACCTGGAGCTTGGCGGCGTCGTTCGAGGTGAGGTGCTGCACCGCGGCCAGGGCGTTGGGACCGGCCAGCTCGATCTGCCCCATGTGCGAGACGTCGAAGAGACCGGCGGCCGTACGCACGGCGTGGTGCTCGGCGCTGATGCCCGAGTACTCGACGGGCATGTCCCAGCCGCCGAAGGGGACCATCCGGGCACCCAGGGCGACGTGCGTGGCGTGCAGGGCGGTACGTTTCAGGGGCGTGTCGGCAGGGCTGCTCATGTGGGGGCGAATCGGCGGTGATGAGGCATGGCGAACGTACTACGCCCACTCATCACCGTCAAGGATTCGACGACCCCGCCGCGCCGCACGACGACCGCTTACGCCACGTCGTCGGACACCCGCCGCGGGTTGGCGGCCGGTGCCGAGTAGCGCAGATGCGCCTGCAGCGTGTGGTAGCTGATGCCGAGCACGCGGCAGGCCCGCCGCTTGTTGTGCCCGGAGCGCTCCAGCACCAGCCGCGCGTAGCGGCTCGCCCACGTCCGCAGCGAGTCGTTGGCCTCGAGCGCCGGGGCGACCACCTCGGCGTAGGGCGCGCGCAGCGCCGGCGGCAGGTCGTCGAGGTCGATGACCCGCGAGTCGCTGAGCGCCACCGCGCCTTCGAGCGTTCGCTGCAGTTCGCGCACGTTGCCGGGCCAGTCGTAGGCCATCAACGCGTCGCGGGCGGACGAGGACAGCGTGAGCCGCGTCCGTTCGTCGTGGCAGGCCAGGAAGTAGTGCGCGAGTTCCAGGACGTCATCGCGGCGGTTGCGCAGCGCCGGCACGCGCAGGTCGAGGCCGCTCAGCCGGTAGTAGAGGTCGGCGCGGAACAGCCCGCGCTGCACCAGGGCGGCCAGCGAGGTGTTGGTCGCGGCGACGATCCGCACGTTGAGACGCCTGGCGCCGTGGCCGCCGACGCGTTCCACCGCCATCTCCTGGATGGCCCGGAGCAGCTTGGCCTGCGCCGCCAGCGACAGATCGGCGACCTCGTCGAGGAACAGCGTGCCGCCGTCGGCGTGCTCGAACTTGCCGCGCCGGCCGCGCACTCCGGTGGCCGTCCGCTCCTCGATGCCGAACAGCTCGGCCTCGAGCAGGGTCTCGACCAGCGCGGCGCAGTTGATGGCCACGAACGGACCGGCGCGCCGCGGGCTGAGATCGTGGATCTGGCGCGCCACCAGCTCCTTGCCCGTGCCGCTCTCGCCCTCGATCAACACCGTGAAGTCGGAGAGGGCCACCCGCTCGATGCGATCGCGCAGCGCGCGCATCACCGGGCTCGACCCGATGAGCGGCGCCGCGCCGCCGTCGCGTGCCACGGGGCGGCGGGGCGCCCGGCCGCGGTCCGCGGCCAGGGCCAGCGCCGCCAGGTGCGCGGCCGTCTCCATCACCTGCCGATCCCAGGGATCGGGCGCGCGATCGGCGAGGTCGAATTCCAGCGCCAGCGGCTGGCCGTGGGCCGGACCGGGAATCGGCGCGTGGGCGCGCGAGGCGGGCAGGCGCGACACGCCCGCCCCCCCGATCGGCACGACGGTGGCCCGGCGAGCGCCGAGCAATCGGGCGACGCGCATCTCGAGCAGACCGTGCAGGCGCACTTCGGGATCGCCCGCGACCACGTGCTCGGCCAGCGCCCGCACCAGCTGATGGACGCCCTGCCGTCGATCTTCGGGTCGTCGTGCCCACTGCCGCTCGTCTCCGTGCGCCACGCTGCTGGTCATACGCCCTCCGGGCCCGGACGCTCCAAAGCGGGTGCCACCCGGCGGCGGCGGTGCGACACGCGGATTTCCGGCCATTATTCGCCATCGACTGGCTGGCTCTCTGCTGCTGGGCACTATCTTCCCAGCCCGTCCGGGCGCCGGCTGAGCACCAGCTACCCCGCTACCCCGCTTAACCCGGCTCGTGGCCATAGAGATCGGCGGCGGCATCGAAGCAGACCGCGCTGCGGAACCTCAGCGGCGCCACCGATGCCACCCAGCAGCGCAGGACGGCGCCGGCGGCACGGCGACGCCGTCCGTCGGGGGCCTCGAGATACAGCTCGGTCTTCGAGCCGGGGCGACACGGGGACATGCTCTCGACCAAGGCGCCGCCCGCGGAAAGGTTCACGACGACGATCGCCGTTCCGGGGCGCAGCTGGCCACGATGCTCGATCCCGAAGGCGGCGGCCGGCCGGCGAGCGGCGTGGCGGCGCTCGGGGCGCATCAGATCCCCTGCCATCGCCTCGTCCCCGTGTCGTAGCGCAGCAGACGCACGCGCCCGGTCACTCCGGCGATGCGCAGCGCGTACTGCGCTCCGCCGCGACTGGCGACATAGATGGTGCCGCTGGTCGCAGTGCCCAGCGGGCTGATGCTGACCTGCGCGGCGGCGCCCAGCCGTACCGCCGGGTCGAGTGGCGACAGCGGTTCGCCGTCGATGCCGGGCGCGGCAGCGGCGATGCCGATGCGCGCCCGCGGAAAATGCGCGGCCAGCGTATCGGATGGCCGCAGCACCCAGTCGACGCCCGCGGTCACATCGGCGGCGGCCACCCCGTCGCCGTCGCCGTCCACCACGAGGGCGAAGCGCGGTTCCCCGTCGCTCGATTCGAAGCGCAACGCGACCGTGCGCTGACGGCGGGCCGCTTCCACCCGGGCACGGGCGACCAGCGCGGCGAGATGGCGCACCGCGGCCGCGCCATCGGCGGCGTCGGCGGCATGCAGAACGATGGGCAGGGCGACCGCCGCGGTGGTGGCGACAAGGGCGGCGACGACGAGGAGTTCGACGAGGGAAAAGCCGGACGACGGACGCACGGACATCGGCGACGCCTCGAGGCCGTGGGCGGCGCCGGCCGACGCCGGCCGCACGACCACGGCCTCGACACCTGGCTACTCGCGCGAATCGGCCTTGGCGGCGGCGACGCTCACCAGCGGCCGCAGCCGCAGGAAACTGCGCTCGCCGATGCCCTGCACCTTCATCAGATCCTCGACCTTCTTGAAACCGCCGTTCTTGGTGCGGTACTCGATGATGCGCTGGGCGACGCGCGCGCCGATGCCGGGCAGGCCTTCGAGCTGCTCGGCGCTGGCGGTGTTGAGGTTGACCACCTGGGCGCTGGCGGCGGCCTTCGGCGCCGCCTCCTGCGCGAAGGTCGAGACGGCGGGTCCAGCGACGAGCAACACGGCCAGCGCGGCCCCGGCGAACATTGAAGTCATGATCGATCTCCTTGTGTGAGTGGATGACGACGTCGCGCACGGGCGGCCGAGACGACGGCCGAGGTCACGAGCCCCCGCGACGGCCGGCCCGCGGCGACGCCTTCGCCGCTGCAAGCCGCCCGCCGACATC
>CAYUAX010000144.1:0-13086 GCA_964442845.1 uncultured Bifidobacteriaceae bacterium
CTCGATCGCCTGACGATGATGCTGCTCATCGGCCGTATTTCAGCAGCCTGCTAGAGTCGGTCGCCCTGCCGGCTCATGCCGGCCGCCACCAGCAGCCACGCGACGGTGAGCGACGCGAAGCCGACGAGCAGCGTGACCAGTGCCTCGGCGGTGCCGACGGCCATGAGGCGGGTGACGTCCGTGGTCGGGCCGGTTCGCCACACCGCGCTGAGCGCGTTGATCAGGCCGATGACGGCGCCGGCCAGCGACGCGAACAGGCCGGCCAGCGACAGCGGGCGCATCAGCGCCAGGTGGCGCTCCGTGGGACGCACCAGATACACCCACCCCATCACGAACGGAATCAGGCCGAGCAGCAGGCTCAGCTTGGCGAACAGACCGGCTTGTCGGAACATCTCCATGGGCACCTCGCGTGGCAGCGAATCTGCCAGGGATCAACGCGGCCGGCCGCGCGGCGTGACGGCTGTCACGGCCGGCGGGCTGGCGCGTTAGTACGGCCATGGAGCGGGAGACCGAGCTGGCGCTGGTCGAGCGGCTGCGGCAGGGCGAGGCCGACGCCTTCGACGCGGTGTACGCGGCCTTCAAGGTGCCGCTCTTCACGTTCCTGGTCCGGCTGTCGAGGCGCCGCGACGTCGCCGAAGACCTGCTCGAAGAGACCTGGCTGCGGCTGGTGACGCACGCGCGACGGCTGCGCCCGGACACCCGGCTGGGCCCGTGGCTGTTCACCGTGGCCCGCAACCTGCACACCAGCCATCACCGCTCCCGCGCGCTCGAGGACGCGGCGACGGCCGGCCTGATGACGCTGTGGCCGGTCAGCCTCGATCGGTCGTCGCCATTCGAGGAAGCCGCGGCCAGCGAGCTGGAGCGCCGCCTCGAACGGGCGATCGCCGCGCTGCCGGTCGCGTCGCGCGAGGTGCTGCTGCTCGTGGCGGTGGCCGGCCTCGATCACGCGGACGCCGCCGACGTCTGCGGCCTCACGCCGGAGGCGCTGCGCCAGCGGCTGCACCGTGCCCGCGAGGCGCTGACCAGCGCCCTGGCCCGTGAGGAAGCGATGGCGGCGGCGCCGGAAGGGATGGCCCCATGTCCGACGCGTTGACGCGATTGGCGGCACTGCCGGTGGCGGCCCCCGACGCCGCCCGAGGCGAACGCACCCGGCAGCGCTGCCGCGCCCGTCTGGCGCGCCAGGCCACGCGCGCAGCCACACCAGCGCGCGCACCCGCCCGTCGCGGACGCATGCCCATCTGGCAGCCGCTGGTCGTCGTCCTCGGCGTCGGCTACATGGCCGAGGTGATTCGCGAGGCCCTCCGCGTCTACGGGTTGCTCTGAGTCGACCGGGTCGTGGCAGAATTTTCGGCTGGGGGCATCAGCTCCCATCGCCGCGTGAGGACCACTCCGATGTCTGGCTCGACGACGACAGCAGAGACGCTCGGCTTCCAGGCCGAGGTCTCCCAGCTCCTGCACTTGATGATCCACTCCTTGTACGGCAACAAGGAGATCTTCCTGCGCGAACTCGTCTCGAACGCCTCGGACGCCGCCGACAAGCTCCGCTTCGAGGCGATGACCGATGGCGCGCTCCTCGCCGACGACCCCGAGCTGCGCATCCGCATCGGCTACGACAAGGCGGCGCGGACGATCACCGTGTCGGACAACGGCGTCGGCATGTCGCGGCAGGAGGTGGTGGAGCACATCGGGACCATCGCCAAGTCGGGCACGCGCGAGTTCCTCGCCCAGCTCACCGCCGACCGCGCCAAGGACGCCCACCTCATCGGCCAGTTCGGGGTGGGGTTCTACGCGGCCTTCATCGTCGCCGACCGGGTCACGCTGCTCACGCGCCGCGCCGGCCTCACCGCCGAGCATGGCGTGCGGTGGGAGAGCACGGGCGAAGGCACCTACACGGTGGAGACCGTGGAGAAGGCCACCCGCGGCACCGACGTCGTGCTGCACCTGCGGCCCGACGAGGACGAGTTGCTGAACGGCCACCGCCTGCGCGAGATCCTGCGCAAGTACTCAGACCACATCGCCATCCCCATCCTGATGAAGAAGGAGCAGTGGGACGGCGACGCCAAGGCCTACGTCGCGAGTGCCGACGACGAGCAGGTCAACCGGGCCTCGGCGCTGTGGGCGCGGCCCAAGAGCGAGGTCACCGAGGAGCAGTATCACGAGCTGTACCGGCACGTGGCCCACGACCCCGAAGCGCCGCTCGCCTACACCCACGCCAAGGTGGAGGGGCGGCAGGAGTTCACGCTGCTCCTCTACGTGCCGACGCGGGCGCCCTTCGATCTGTGGGACCGCGAGCACCGGCGCGGCGTGAAGCTCTACGTCCGCCGCGTCTTCATCATGGACGACGCCGAGCAGCTGCTGCCCGCCTATCTGCGGTTCGTGCGCGGCGTCGTCGACTCGAGCGATCTGCCGCTCAACGTCTCGCGGGAGATCCTGCAGCAGTCGAAGGACGTGCAGGCCATCCGGTCGGCTGCCGTGAAGCGGGTGCTGAGCCTGCTGGAGGACCTGGCGGAGAAGGAGCCGGCGAAGTACCAGACGTTCTGGACGACGTTCGGCCGCGTGCTGAAGGAGGGCCTCCCGGAAGACCCGGGCCACCGGGATCGGCTGGCGAAGCTCCTGCGCTTCTCCTCCACCCACAACGCCGACGACGTCCAGACGGTGTCGCTCGCCGACTACGTGAGCCGGATGAAGGACGGCCAGACGGCCATCTACTACATCACCGCCGACGGCCATGCCGCCGCCCGCCACAGCCCGCACCTCGAGATCTTCCGCAAGCTGGGCGTCGAGGTGCTGCTGCTCCACGAGCGCATCGACGAATGGGTGGCCTCGTCGCTGCTCGAGTTCGACGGCAAGCCGCTGCAGTCGGCGGCGGCGAAGGACCTCGATCTGTCGGCGATCGGCGGCGAGGCGTTGAAGCCGGAGGCGGACCCGGCCACCGGCGAACACGCCGCGCTGCTCCAGCGCATGCAGCAGGCCCTCGGCGAACGGGCCAGCGCCGTGCGCGTGACCCATCGGCTGACCGACTCGCCGGCGTGCCTGGTCAGCAGCGAAGCGGGCATCAGCACCCACCTCGAGCGGCTGCTGAAGGCGGCCGGCCAGGCGGTGCCGGCCGGCAAGCCGATCCTGGAGGTCAATCCCTCGCATCCCCTCGTGCGCCGGATCGCCGACGAGCCCGATGCGGTGAAGTTCGCCGACTGGAGCCACATCCTGTTCGATCAGGCCACGCTGGCCGAAGGCGGGCAGGTGGACGACCCGGCGGCGTTCGTCAAGCGCTTGAACGACCTGATGCTGACGCTGGCCGGGGCCGGGCCGTCGCGGCTGTGGACGCCGGGCCAGTAGAGCCCATCGCGAGGATACCGATGACGCCGAAGAACACCATCTGCCTCTGGTTCGACAAGGACGCCCACGACGCCGCGCAGTTCTACGCCGCCACCTTTCCCGACAGCGCGGTGACCGCCGTGCACAGGGCGCCGGGCGACTATCCCAGCGGCAAGGCCGGCGACGTGCTCACCGTGAACTTCACGGTCATGGGCATTCCGTGTCTCGGCCTGAACGGCGGGCCCGCGTTCAAGCACAGCGAGGCCTTTTCGTTCCAGGTGGCGACCGACACCCAGGAAGAGACCGATCGCTATTGGAACGCCATCGTCGGCACCGGCGGCCAGGAGAGCGAGTGCGGCTGGTGCAAGGACCGCTGGGGCCTGTCGTGGCAGATCACCCCGCGCGCGTTGACCGACGCGCTGGCCGCCGGCGGCGCCGAGGCCAAGCGGGCGTTCGCGGCGATGATGACGATGAAGAAGATCGACGTCGCCGCCATCGAAGCGGCGCGGCGGGGCTGACGCCGTGGCCGACGCGAAGACGGTGCCGACGAAGGCGTCCGTGCCGGCCTTCCTGGCGAAGGTGAAGGACCCGGCGATGCGGGCCGACTGCGACGCCGTCGTCGCGCTCCTGTCGGGCATCACCAAGGCGCCGCCCGTGCTGTGGGGCACGAGCATCGTCGGCTTCGGCTCCTACAACTACAAGTACGCCAGCGGCCGCTCGGGCGACTGGCCGCTGGTCGGTTTCTCGCCGCGGGCGAAGCAGCTGGTGCTCTACGTGATGCCGGGCTGCCCGGGTTACGACGAGATGCTCGCGGCGGTGGGACAGGTGAAGTGCGGCGTCTCCTGCATCTACGTCAAGCGGCTGGCCGATCTGGACCAGGCCGCGTTGAAGACGCTGGTGAAGGCGTCGGTGGCGCACCTGAAGAAGACCCACGGCGCGGGGCGCTGAGCCGCCGCCGGGCGAGATAATAGGATCGCTCTCGAAACAGATTCGTGGAGGGTCCGGGCATGACGACACCATTGCCGCTTCGACGCTCGGCCTGGCTGCTGCTGATCGTGGCCGCGGCCACGGGCGGCGCCGCCTGCGCCGCCGCCAGTGCCCAGTCCACGGCGGTCGACCTGCTCGTCACCAACGGCACCGTGGTGACCATGAACGCGACGCGCGAGGTGATCGAGAACGGCGTCGTCGCGGTGCGCGGTTCGCAGATCGTGGCCGTGGGTCCGGCGGCGACGGCCGGATCGTTCACGGCCGCCCGCACCATCGACGCCCGTGGCGGCGTGGTGACGCCGGGCTTCGTCAACACCCACACGCACGCCTCGATGACGGTGTTCCGCGGCCTCGGCGACGACGTGCCCGACCGGCTGCGGGCGCTGATCTTTCCGCTCGAAAAGGCGCTCGTCGATCGGGAGCTGGTCTACTGGGGCGGCCTGCACGGCATGGTCGAGATGCTCGAGGGCGGCGTCACGACGTTCGCCGACATGTACTACTTCGAAGACGAGGTGGCGCGCGCCGCCGAGACGATCGGCATGCGCGGGGTGCTCGGCGAGACCATCGTGGATTTCCCCGCGCCAGACGCGGCCGAACCGTACGGCGGCCTGGCCTACGCGCGGTCGTTCATCGCGAAGTACAAGGGACATCCGCTGGTGACTCCGGCGTTCGCGCCGCATGCGCCGTACTCGCTCGACGAAGCGCGGTTGAAGCAGGTGGCGGCCGAGGCCGAGGCTGCCGGCGTGCCGCTGCTGATGCACGTCGCCGAGATGGCCGACGAGGTGGAGACGTTCCGCAAGACCCGCAACCAGACGCCGGTCGAGTACCTGGAGGCCATCGGCGTGCTCAGCCCGCGGCTGCTGGCCGCCCACGCCATCTTCGTCACGGAGTCCGACATCGCGACATTGCGGCGCCGCGACGTCGGCGTCGCGCACGCGATGGTGGCGAACATCAAGTCGGCCAAGGGCGTGGCGCCGGCGCTGTCGATGTTCAAGCAGGGCGTGCGGGTCGGCCTGGCCACCGATGGACCGATGAGCGGCAACACGCTCGACGTCATCGGCCAGCTCGGCTACGTGGCCAAGGTGCACAAGCTCGATCAGAAGAACCGCAACGTGATGCCGGCCGTCGACGTCGTCGAGATGGCGACGATCGGCGGCGCCCGGGCGCTGCACCTGGAGCGCCGCATCGGCTCCCTGGAACCCGGCAAGCTCGCCGACGTGGTGATCGTCGACACCGACCGGGCGGCGATGGTGCCGCTCTACGACCCGTACTCGGCGCTGGTCTATGCCGCCAACCCCGCCGACGTGCGGACGACCATCGTGCACGGCAAGGTGGTGGTGGACGAGCGCCGCGTCGTCACCGTGGACGCCGCCGCGGTGCGCGCCAAGATGCGCGACATCGGCCGGCGCGTGACGGCGCGCGTGGCCAAGGGACTGGGCTCGGCCAGCGGGCAGGACTAGCGCCGACGGCGCTCACGCCCCTGGCAGCGCCTCGATCAGCGCGACCATGCGCTGGCGATGTTCGGCCGTGGGCAGGCGGCCCATGCCGCCGCCCAGGTTGTCGAGCATGTTCTTCGGGTTGCTGGTCGCCGGCGTGACCGCCGTGACGGCCGGGTGGCTGATGACGAACTTCAGGAAGAACTGCGCCCAGGTGGCGGCGTCGAACTCCTTGGCCCACTCGGGCAGCGTCTGGCCCTTCACCCGCGCGAACAGCCGCGTGCGGCCGAACGGCACGTAGACGAGGACGCCAATCTTCCGTTCCTGGGCCAGCGGGAAGATCTCGCGCTCCACTTCGCGGTTGTCCACCGCGTAGTCCACGCCGACGAAGTCGAGCGGCTCGTTCTTCATGTAGCCGATCAGCTCGGCGTACTGGTTCTCGCGCGTCGAGGTGATGCCGATGTAGCGGACGCGGCCGGCCGCCTTCAGCTCCTTGACGATCGGCAGATGCGTGGCGACGTCGGCCACGTCGTGCACCTGCAGCAGGTCGAGCTTCGCGACCTTGAACTTGGCGAACGACGCCTCGATCTGGGCGCGCGCGGCCGCAGGGTCGGCCTTGCCGCCGGTCAGCCCCGCCCGGCCGGCGGCGTTCACCTTGGTGGCCCAGAAGATCTTGTCGCGAATGCCCAGGGCGTTGGCGATGTCGCCGGCCACCTGCTCCGAGGCGCCGTAGCCCGGGGCGGTGTCGAACACGCGCCCGCCGTGATCGACCAGCGTCTTCAGCACCTCGCGCAAGGCGTCGGCGTCGGCGCCGCGCGCCACCGACGCGAACGTGGCCGAGCTGCCGAGGCCGATCATCGGCAGCAGCTCGCCGGTCTTGGGCACGGCGCGGGTGATCAGCGGCCCCGCCGCCAGGGCCGCGCGCTCGGCGAGCCACGACGCGCCGACGACATACGACGAAGCCTTGATGAAATCGCGGCGATTGATCACGGCACACCTCCGACGGCTGGTGGTCGCATCATACGATCCGACGCCCGCGGGCATGGCTGAGCTGCCGACCAGACGCGGCCGTGTGTCGTCTCACTGTCCGGCGGCCGCGATCGCAGCGGGCCGAAGGAGGGATCATGCGGGTTGTCGCCTCGGCGGTCGTCGTACTCATCGCATCCACCGCGCTCACGGTCGCGCCGGCAGCGGCCCAGGACGCCGGGCCCGTCGAGGTGACGCCGTATCTGGCGATCGGGTCGGCCGCGGCGCCGCCGGTCGGCGTGGCCGTGACGTTCCCGGTCACGTCGTCGCTCGGCGTCGAGACCGATGTGGCGTACCGACGGGGCGAAGGCGACATCCAGGCGCTGAGCTCGAGCGTCAGCCTGCTGCAGCACCTGCCGCGCCTCGGCGCGGTGCGGCCGTATGTCGCCGCCGGTGTCGGGCTGGCCCAATACGGCGCGCCCGTGTTCGCCGGCAGTGGGCCGCCGATCGGCGCGGAGTCGCGGGTGGCGTTCACCGTGAACGCCGGCGGCGGCCTGAAGACGCCGGTGAACGACCGCCTCGATCTGCGCACCGACGCTCGCTGGCTGAAGTCGTTCGGCCGCTACGGCTCGGAGCAGTTCCGCGTGGCGCAGGGGCTGTCGTTCGACGTCAAGCGCTGACGCGGGTCAGCGCGCCCCGCCGGGGAAGCCCTGCTCCAGTGTCACCTGCCAGTCCACGCCGTCGGCGTCGATGACGAAGTGGCACCAGCGCGGCTCGTCGGTCACGTTGACCGTGGCCTCGCCCACCCCGCGGGCCTCGACGAGCGTCTGCAGTGGACGTCCCGACACCGCGCTGTGCAGTGTCACGGTCAGCCGGCCGGCGCCTGGCGAGGTCTCCTTCGTCGTCCGCCAGCGCAGCCGCATCGCCGTCATCGACACCTCGAACGACTCGGTCTGACGGCTGACGCCGCCCGACCACGAGCCGATCTGACGCCAGTCGATCACCGCTGGAGCGGTCCAGGACGGCGGCTGCGGATCGGGTCGATCGCCGCGACATCCGCCCGCCGACGACGCGGCCACGACGATGACGACGCCGGCGGCCACCGCTCGAGACACGTCGGCATTGTACGAGGGCCGCGCGCTCGCGCCCGCGGGTAGACTGTCGCGGAGGCAACCCGATGAACCTGAGAGCGGCCATGCGCTGGCCAACCGCTCCGCTGGCCCTGCTGATCGCCTGGTTGGGCGCAGTGGCCCTGCCGGCCACGCCGCGCGCCCAGGCGCTCGCGGGCTTCACCGCCGCGCAGGCGGAGCAGGGCGCCGTCGTCTACGAGCGCAGCTGCGCTGCGTGCCATGGGCCGGACTTGCGCGGCACGGCCGACGCGCCGGCGTTGACCGGCACCGGTTTCCTGAGCAAGTGGCGGCAGGCGATGGTCATCGAGCTGTATCGGGTCACGGTGCAGACCATGCCGCCGGCCCGGCCCGGGTCGTTGAGCGAGGCCGACGCGCTGGCCGTCGATGCGTACATCCTGCAGCGCAACGGCGCCGCCGCGGGGCCGCGAACGCTGAGCGCCGGCTCGCAGGTCCGGATCGCCGCGGTCTTCGATCCCGCTGCCGGCGGGTCGTCGCCCCCTGCGAGCACCGGAGCGGTGGCGGAGCGCAGGGCGGCCGTCGCCGCGGCCCGGCTCGCCGAACTGCGCGCGCCGCTCGGCCGGCTCACGCCGGTGACCGACGCGATGCTGCGCACCCCGGCCCCCGGCGACTGGCTGATGTGGCGGCGCACCTACGACAGCTGGGGCCACAGCCCGCTCACGCAGATCAATCGCGACAACGTCAAGCACCTCTCGCTGGCGTGGTCCTGGGCGCTCAACTCGAGCGGCATGACCGAGTTCACGCCGCTCGTGCACGACGGCATCCTGTTCATGTGGAACTACGGCGAACTGGTCCAGGCGCTCGACGCCCGGACCGGCAACCTGCTGTGGCAGTACCGCTACCAGATGCCCGCCGACTTCGCCCGCAACACGTTCTACCGCACCAAGCGGGCGTTCGCCATCGGCGGCGACAAGCTGATCGTCCCCACCACCGACATGCACCTCCTCGCCCTCGACGTGAAGACCGGCGCGGTCGTGTGGGACGTCGTGACCGACGACGCGCGTACCAGCCGGCGTGTCTACAACGGCGGACCGCTCGTGGTGAACGGCAAGGTGATCATGGGCGCCAGCGGCTGCGCGCCCGGCATCGTCGGCTGCTTCGTCACGGCACACGACCTCGAGACCGGCAAGCAACTGTGGCGGTTCAACACCATCGCGCAGCCGGGCGAGCCCGGCGGCGACAGTTGGAACGGCGTGCCGGCCGAGCGGCGCTGGGGCGCGTCGGTGTGGATCCCGCCCAGCTACGACCCCGAGCTGAACCTGCTGTTCGTCGGCACCGGCTCGCCCTTCCCCTGGTCGTCCGAGGACCGTGGCACCTACAAGCCGGTGGGCGGCGGCGGCCGCGGCGACAGCCTCTACACCAGCAGCACGCTCGCGCTGAATCCCGACACCGGCAAACTCGTGTGGTACTACGCGCACCTGCCGAACGACACGTTCGATCAGGACTACGCCTTCGAACGGCTGATCGCGCCGGTGGAGTGGCGGGGACGGCGGCGCAAGGCCGTGGTCACCGCCGGCAAGCCGGCCGTGGTCGAGGTGCTGGACGCCGCCACCGGCGCGTTCCTGTTCGCGGTCGATCCGGGCGCGCAGAACATCTTCACCTTCAACCCGGAGACGGGGCGGAAGACGCTGCTGCCGCCCGGGCCGCCCGAGGGCATCACGCGCTGCCCGAACAACGACGGCGCCCGCAATTACCTGGCCGGCTCCTACGACCCCGCCACCGATCGCTACTACCTGTCCATCAACGACCTTTGCACCGGCAAGGGCGGCGACACGCCGGATCGGCTGGTGGGGCTCGACCTCACCAAACGCGAGTTCACCCTGGACATCAGGTCCGCGGTCATGCAGTCGTCCGCCAAACTCACGACCGCAGGCGGATTGCTGTTCTCGGCGTCCGCGGATCGCTACTTCCGCGCCTACGACACCCGCGACGGCGCGGTGCTGTGGCAGACTCGCGTGCAGGACGTGCCGAGCGCGTTCCCGATCACCTACGCCGTGGACGACACGCAGTACGTGGCGATGGTGGTCGGCAATCCGGGGCTGATCGGCAACAGCGCCGTGAATGCCTCGCCCGAGTACGCGCGGCCCGAACCGGCGTCGGTATTGTGGGTGTGGAAGCTACCCTGATTCGAGGCGGCGTTCATGCCGGCAGCCGCAGAGTGCCCGTGCCGACGAGCCGGACGGCGCCGGTCACCACGATGTCGTCGGCGGTCGAGACGTGCAGCACGCTGTGCGCGCCCATCTCGACGCCCTGATCGACTCGAATGGCGCTCACCCCTGTGTGCTGCTTCAGGTAGGCGCCGAGCGGGCCAGCCGCCGACCCGGTCGCCGGATCCTCGCCCGTGGCCGGATCCTCGCCGAAGCAGCGCGCGGCCCAGTGTCCCGGCGCCGTCGCCGCGCAGATGTAGCAGTTGAAGGCCGGCACGCCGGGCCACGCGGAGAGCGCCGCGCCGAACGCGCGCCAATCGAACGCCACGCGAGCCAGGTCGGCCGGTGCGGCCAGCGGAATCACCAGCGTGGGCATGCCCGTCGAGACCCACTGGGGCGCGAGCGTGGGATCGGCGCAGTCGGGCGGCAGCCCAGCGATCGCGAGCGCGGTGGCCCGATCGACGACGGCGCCGAACACCGCGGGGTTCTGGGTGAGGGCCACCTCGCCGCGGCGATCCTCCAGCCGGAAGTCCAGCCGCTGCAGGCCCGACGCGGTCTGCTGCACGAACCGGCCCGTGCGCTGGCCGGTGGCCCAGGCGTGCGCCGCCGCGGCGCCCAGCGACGGATGGCCCGCGAACGGCACCTCCTTGCCCGGCACGTAGATGCGATGACGGTAGGTGGCGCCGGCCACCGTGGCCGTCTGCAGGAACGACGTCTCGGCCAGTCGTGTGCGGGCGCTGAGGCGGGTCATCACGTCGTCGGAGAGCCGGTCGGCGTCGTGGACGACTAGATGGAAGTTGCCCTGCATCGGCGCCTCGGCGAAGACGTCGAGCCAGGTGGTGGGGAAGTCCTGCAAGTGCGCTGTCTGCAACGCCCGTCGCCCTCGCGGTGTCAGGCCGGTGGCAGCGGCAGGGGCACCGCGTGTCCGGTCGTCGCGCTGCGATGCACGGCCTCGGTCCACTCCATGTAGTGGACGCCGATCTCGAACGTGTTCATCGTCACCGGTTCGAGTCCGCGGATCGCCCGGACGAACTCCGCTTCGACGCGCGACACCGCCTGCCCGTCAACTGGATTGGGGATCTCGCGCAGTTGCGTGTCGCCGCGCTTGCCGGCGTGGACCGCCTGGCGATCGTCCACGTAAATGGTGCCCTCGGTGCCGTGGATCCACGTCTGGTTGCCGCTCGACAGGCCGGTCGTCTCGCTGAAGCGCATGTGGACCTGCGCCGTGTTGGGCAGCTCGTAGAGCACGTCGACGTGATCCGGCAGCGCCACCGACGTCCGTTGGCCGCTGGCTGCCCGGCGCCACGGCACGTGCACTTTGGCCATGGCCATCACGCGGGTGCCGCGGCCCAGCCACCGCATCGTCGATTCGTAGGTCGAGCCCAGGTTCATGACGTTCAGGCCGCTGAACTCCTGGCTGTGCCGCCAGTCGAGTGCGCCATCGACGGCGGCGAAGCCGCGGCCGACGCGCTGGATCTCCACCGACAGCAGCTCGCCGACCTGGCCCTCGGCCAGCAGCCGCCTGAGCAGGTTGTCCACCCGATAGCTCGTCGAGGTCGGCACCAGCTGGCACACCAGATCGGGATGGCGCAGCGAGGCCGCCAGCATCTCCTGCGCCTCGCGTGCGTTGTTGGCCATCCGCGCCTGGCAGAGCACGTGCTTGCCCTTGGCGAGCGCGGCCAGGGTCAACGTGTGGTGCATGTAGGGCCAGGTGCCGATGCACACGGCGTCGATGTCGCCGTCATCGAGCAGCGCCTTCCAGTGCGGATACGCCTTGGCGATGCCGAACTGCGTGGCGACGCGCTGGCTCGACGCCAGGCTGGTGTTGGCCACCGCCACCAGCTGGCATTCGGGAATGCGCCGGAACGCCGGGATCATCACGTCGCGCACGTTCTCACCGGCGCCGATGATCCCGATGCGGACCACACGGGACGTCTGCGCCGTCCCCTGCGAGGCTGCGCCCAGTGTCGCCGCCACCGGCAGCGCGCCTGCGGCCAGAAACTCGCGTCGTCCCACGGTGCCGTTGTCCGGGCGGTCGCTGCGGTCTGTCATGCCGTCGTCTCTCCGTTACTGGCCGGCCATGCTCTCATGGATGGGCCCGTGCCGACCGGTGGCTATACTGGCAGCTGCCACTCGCGCCCAACGGATGACGTGGGCCGTCAACGGAGAACCGAGATGACCCGACTTGCCATCGCCTGCGCCGTCGCCGGCCTCGCCCTGTTGCCCGAGACCGCCGCGGCCCAGACCCCGGCGGCCCCGGCCGCCCCGGCGCCGCCACGGGCCACGCGCCAGCCGTGGGAGAAGTTCACCGTCGAGGGGCAGCCCGTCGATCGGCGCCCGACGGAGCTCGACACCGACTATCCGGTGTTTCCCGGTCAGACCCGGGCGCCGTACCACAAGACCGTGGACGTCCAGGTCACGACGATTGCCACCGGCCTCGACGTGCCGTGGGCGGTGGAGCTGCTGCCGAGCGGCCGCTTCCTCATCACCGAGAAGGTCGGCCGGCTGCGCATCCTGAACGCCGACGGGTCCACGCTGCACACCATCACGGCGAACATGCCGCCGGTGTACTTCCGCGGCCAGGCCGGCCTGCTCGACGTGGCGCTCGACAAGGACTTCGCCCGCAACCACCGCATTTTCTTCGTCTACCTGCGCAACCTCGACGCCGACACCTGCGCGCACGCCGTGGACAGCGCCATCCTCGATGAGACGGCCGGCACCATCTCGAACGTCACCACCATCTTCCAGGCCGCGCCGTTCACCAACCGCGCGGTGTCGCAGTCGGGCTCGCGCATCGCCGTCGACCCGAAGGACGGCACCCTCTTCGTCGCGGTGGGCGATCGCTCCACCGGCGATCCGCTGCCGCTGCAGGCGCAGCACCTCGACACCTACCTGGGCAAGGTGATTCACATCACCCCCGAGGGCAAGCCGGCGCCGGGCAACCCGTCGCTGGGCCTGCCCGGCACCTGGACGATGGGCCATCGGACGCCGCAGGGACTCACCTTCGCGCCCGACGGCCGGCTGTGGGAAGTGGAGCACGGCCCGCGCGGCGGCGACGAGCTGAACCTGATCGAGAAGGGCAAGAAC
>CAYUAX010000145.1:0-1539 GCA_964442845.1 uncultured Bifidobacteriaceae bacterium
TCGCCGAGTAGATCTGGTGGATCTTGTCCTCGCGGATCAGGTTGCGGATGCCCGGGGTCGGCACCATGATCTCGAGGGCGACGACCCGGCCCTGGCCGTTGATGCGCGGCAGCAGCGACTGACAGACGATGCCTTCGAGCACCAGGGACAGCTGCACCCGCACCTGCGGCTGCTGGTGAGCCGGGAACACGTCGATGATGCGGTTGATGGTCGACGAGGCCGAGTTGGTGTGCAGCGTCGCGAACGTGAGGTGGCCGGTCTCGGCGATGCGCAGCGCCGATTCCACCGTCTCGAGGTCGCGCATTTCGCCGACCAGCACGATGTCCGGATCCTCGCGCAGCGCCGCGCGCAGCGCGTTGCTGAAGTTCTGGGTGTCGCTGTGGACCTCGCGCTGGTTGACCAGGCACCCCTTGTGCTGGTGCAGGTACTCGATCGGGTCCTCGATGGTGAGGATGTGGCTCTTGCGCTCGGTGTTGATCTTGTCGATCATCGCCGCCAGCGTCGTCGACTTGCCGCTGCCGGTCGGGCCGGTGACCAGCACCAGGCCGCGCGGCTTCTCGGCCAGCTTGCCGATGACCGGCGGCAGGCCGAGTTCGTCGAAGGCGCGGACCCGTTCCGGGATCAACCGGTAGACGGCGCCGACCGCGCCCTTCTGGTTGAACATGTTGCAGCGGAAGCGGGCCAGGCCGCGGATGCCGAACGAGAAGTCGAGCTCCTGGGTCTCCTCGAAGCGCTTCTTCTGCGCGTCGGTCAGCACGCTGTAGGCCAGCGTCTTGGTGTCCGACGGCGTCAGCTCCGGCGCGTCGAGCCGGGTCAGTTCGCCGTGCACGCGCACCACCGGCGGCGACTGGATCGACAGGTGCAGGTCGGAGCCGTTCGATTCGACGGTCTTCTTCAGCAGTTCGGGCAGCGTAGCCATGTCTGGTCTCTGTGTCTTCCTAGCCGCTAGCCGCGAGCCGCTAGCCGCTGTTCTCGTTACTTGACCGTCTCCCGCACCACTTCCTCGAGCGTCGTCACGCCGTCGGTGATCTTGCGCAGGCCGCTGCCGCGCAACGTGATCATCCCTTCCTCGACGGCCTTGCGGCGCAGCTCCAGCGCCGAGGCGCCGACGAGGATGAGCTCGCGCAGCTCCTCGGTGATCTCCATCACCTCGTAGAGGCCGACGCGGCCCTTGTAGCCGGTGCGGTTGCACTTCTCGCAGCCCTTGCCCTTCTTGGGCACGACGGTCTCGGCGAGTTCGGCGGTGAAACCGACGTTGACCAGCGCCGCCGGCGGCACCGGGTCGTCGATCTTGCAGTTGGTGCAGATGCGGCGGACCAGACGCTGGGCGCACACCAGGTTGAGCGAGCTGGCGACCAGGAAGGGCTCGATGCCCATGTTCATCAGGCGGTTGATGGTGCTCGGCGCGTCGTTGGTGTGCAGCGTGGAGAGCACCAGGTGGCCGGTGAGCGCCGCCTTGACGGCGATCTCGGCGGTTTCGAAGTCGCGGATCTCGCCGACCAGGATGATGTTGGGGTCCTGGCGGAGGAAGCTGCGCAG
>CAYUAX010000145.1:1639-13058 GCA_964442845.1 uncultured Bifidobacteriaceae bacterium
GTGGATGTCGCTGGCGCCCTTCGAGATCGCCGACATCAGGATGACGTTGACCAGCTTGATGACCGGCGCTTCCTCGCCCTGACGGGTCAGGGCTTCGGCGCTGATCTCCTCCAGCTCCTCGAGCACCTCGACGTCGTCGGCGTCGACGAGGGGCATCTCCTGCATCGCCCGGGCGGCGATCTCGAGCGCGCTTTCGCCCGGCGCGGTCTCGACGATCTTCTGGTTGTTGCCGCCGCCGCCCTTGGGACCGGCGCCAGGGGCTCCGTAGTACTTCTGAATGGCGTCGAGAACCGCCGTCTCCCACGCCACCACCGGCTCGACGTTGTAGCCGGTCATGAACTTCAGGTCGTCGAGCGCGAAGACGTTGGTCGGGTCGGTCATCGCGATGGTGAGCGTCGCGCCGACCCGGCTGAGCGGGATGATCTGGTACTTGTGGGCGGTCTCGGCCGGCACCAGCTTGATGACGGCAGGGTCGATTTCGAACTGGTTGAGCGAGATCGACGGGACCCCGTACTGCTTGGAGAGCAGCGACGTGATCTCCTCGTCCTTCACGAAGCCGAGCTTCACCAGGTTGGCGCCCAGCTTGCCGCCGTTGTTGCGCTGGTAGCCCAGCGCCTCCTGGAGTTGTTCCGGCGTGATGCGCTTCTCCTTGAGGAGCAGCTCGCCAATCCGTACCGCCATGTCGTCGTGTCCGCCGTTCTCCGCCCTGTGCGCCCGGGGGTATCACCCGGGTCCGGCCGTGGCTGGGAGGCCCCTGACCGGCGCTGTCCTCCCGGCGGGTGCGCGCACGTGCACACCCTGACCAGGGTTCAGCTCCCATTACCTTTTCGGTCCGCCGGTGCACCCCCTGCAGATCCGTTGGCGCCCACGGGCACGCCCGGCGCCGGACGGCCCGCGGCCGTGGTCGCACTCTCGGCAACCCGACGGCCGGCGCCACGGCGCCGATTACGAAACGCGTCGACGACTCACAGGATTGAGCGGCCACCCGCGGCGGCTCGCGACGGCCGATCCGACGACCGCGCGGCCGGCCGGAAGTCCATCGCTGTCAGCCACTTGAGGCATCGCCGAGGAAACCTGGCGGGGCCGGCGGCCGTATTACACTCTGGAGCGCGGCCGACGTCCTTCCCCACCGAATGACCCCATCTAGCAACCCCCCGGCCAGCGGACTGCTGGCCCGGCTGACCGGCATCGTGCTCGGGCCGCGCCGTGCCATGCAGGCCGCCGTACAGGCCGGCCCGGGCGCCATCCTCGTGACGTGGGCGGTGGTGCTGGCCACGTGGCTCCTGATCGGCGGCTGGCTGCTGAGCCAGCCGGTCGGCCGGCAGGCCGTCGTCGACGAACAATTACGGGTGGCCGAGGCGCTCGGCGGGCAGGTGAGCGACGCGCAGTACGCGGCCTGGCAGGCGCAGCCGCCGTGGCGCATCTACTTCTCGAGCGGCGGCCGCCTGCTGCTCCTCCCGGTCACGACCCTGGTCGTCGCGGCGGCGTTGTATCTCTGGGCGCGGCGCCGGACCTCCACGGTGCGGTTCGCGGCGGCGCTGAGCGTCGCCGTCCATGCCAGCGTGGTGCTGGTGCTCCAGCAGCTGGTCGCCACGCCCCTGCACGTCGTCCGTGAGTCGCTCACCAGCCCGTTCAACCTCGCCGCGCTCCTGCCGTTCTTCGACGAGGGATCGCTGCCGGCGCGGGTGCTGGGCACGGTGGAGCTGTTCGGCTTGTGGTGGGCGCTGGTCCTCGCCGTCGGCGTCGCGGCGCTGACCGGCGGGCGGGCCCGCACCGCCGCCGGCCCGATCGTCGCCGCCTACCTGGGCGTGGCGGTCGTCGTCGCCGGTGCCGTCGTGTTGATGGGAGGGTCGTAGCGTGTTCCGGAAAAAGTGGCCGTGGGTGCTGGGTCTGCTGGTCGTGCTGGGAATCGCCGGGGCGGTGTGGTCGCGATCGCGGCAGGAAAAGGGCACGCTGGTCACCGGGGAAACCGTGCAGCGGCGCGACCTCGAAGCGCTGGTCTCGGCCTCGGGCAAGATCGAACCGCGGCGGTCGGTGAACATCAGCGCCCAGTCGATGGGCCGCGTCACCCGCATCGGCGTCCGCGAGGGCGACCGGGTGACGGCCGGGCAGTTCCTGCTGCAGATCGACCCGGTGGCCGTGGAGAGCGCCGTGCGCCGCGACGAGGCGGCCGTCGGCGCCGCCCGCACCGGCCTCGAGCAGGCGCGGGTGCAGGTGCAGAGCGCCCAGGCGGCGCTCGACATCGCCCGCCAGACGCTGAAGCGTCAGCAGGACCTGTGGGCTGGCGGCCTCACCACGCGCGAGACCCTCGACAAGGCCGAAGCCGAGGTCCAGATGCGCGAGAGCGACCTGAACGCGCGCGCTCAGGAGATCCGCACCCGCGAGGAACAGGTGCGCCAGCAGGAAGCCGGCCTGGTCAGCAGCCGCTACAACCTGTCGCAGGCCCGGTTCGAGTCGCCGTTCGACGTCATCGTGGCGGCCCGCAACATCGAGGAGGGCGAGAACGTGGTCGTCGGCACGATGAACAACGCCGGCACCGTGCTGCTCACCGTCGCCGACATGTCGGTCATCGAGGCCGAGGTGGAAGTGGACGAGACCGACCTGCCGCTGGTGCAGCTCGGCCAGAGGGCCAGCGTGACCATCGACGCCATCAACGGCAAGACTTTCCCCGGCCGGGTCACCGAGATCGGCAACAGCCCGATCCAGGTCGCCGGCCAGGCTGCCACCCAGCAGCGGACCGCCACCAACTTCAAGGTCGTCGTCACGCTCGACGCCGGCGCGCCGGAGATCCGCCCGGGCTTCACCTGCACGGCCGACATCTCGACGGCGACGCGGAGCGGCGCCATCGCCGTGCCGATCCAGGCGCTGACCGTGCGCGAGCTGGAGTACGACGCCGCCGGGAAGGTGGTGCCGAAGCTGCGCCCGCCGCCGCCGTCACGGTGGAGCTTCGGCGCCGCCGCCCCGGCCGGGCCGCCGGTGCCGACCGAACTGCCGGTCGGCCACACCCGCAAGGAGGAGGAAGGCGTGTTCGTCATCCGCGACGGCAAGGCGCAATTCGTCCTGGTCACCGTGGGCATCGCCGGCGAACGCTACTTCGAGGTGCTGAGCGGGCTGAAGGCCGGCGACCGCGTGATCACCGGACCGTTCGAGAGCGTGCGCAACCTGTTCGACGGCGACGAGGTGCGCGAGAACACCACCCCGGCCAGCCGCTGACCCGCCGATGGCGCAAATCTGGGAGTCGGTCAAGCTGGCGCTGGCATCGATCTGGGCCAACAAGCTCCGATCGATGCTCACGCTGCTCGGCAACATCGTCGCGGTGTCGTCGATCATCGCCGTGGTCGCGCTGATCCGCGGCGTCGACAGCGCGGTGGCCGACGCCATCGTCTCGGACCTGGGCGCCGACTACTTCACCATCCGCCGCACCGGCATCGCCCGCAACCAGGACGAGATCGACCGCCAGCGCAACAACCCGCGCATCACGTTGGAGGAGGCCGAGGCGATCCGCCGCTTCGGCGGCGCCATCGCCGCGGTGATGGCCCAGGCCCAGCAGAACACCACGGTCGGCTACCGCAGCGAGGAGCTCGAGTCGATCCAGGTGCAGGGCGTCACCGAGAGCTACCTCGACTTCTCGACCTTCGACGCCGAGCGCGGCCGGATGATGAGCCCGATCGAAGTGGCCCGCAACCGGCCGGTGGCCCTGGTCGGCTGGCAGATCGCCGACCGGCTGTTCGGCGCCGAGAACCCGCTCGACAAGGTGATCCGCGTCGCCGGGGTGCCGTTCCGCATCGTCGGCGTCAGCGCCAAGAAGGGTGCCTTCTTCGGCAACTCGCAGGACGAGTTCGTGGTCATCCCGCTCGGCCAGTACCAGAAGCTGTTCGGCTCGCGGCAGAGCCTGGCCCTCACCGTGAAGCCGCGCGACCCCCGGATCATCTCCCAGGCCCGTGACGAGGCCCGCACGGCGCTGCGGGTCGCCCGGCACCTGGGGCCCGGCGAGGACGACGACTTCGGGATGATCGCCTCCGATTCGTTCCTCGACATCTTCCACCAGGCCACCAACGGCATCGCCGTGGTGCTGGTCGGCGTCGTCGGCCTGTCGCTGCTCGTCGGCGGCATCGTCATCATGAACATCATGCTGATGGTGGTCAGCGAGCGCACCCGCGAGATCGGCCTGCGCAAGGCGCTCGGCGCCAAGCGCCGCGACATCATGTCGCAGGTGCTCACCGAGTCGATCACGCTGTCGCTCAGCGGCGGCGTCGTCGGCGTGGCACTGGGCACGCTGTTCGCGCGCGGCCTGGCGGCGGTGACGCCGCTGCCGGCGGTGATCGAGCCGTGGTCGGTGGCGCTGGGGATCGTGGTCACCGCGCTGGTCGGGCTGTTCTTCGGGTGGTATCCGGCCCGCCGCGCCGCCGGGCTGGCGCCGATCGAGGCGTTGAGGCGCGAATGATCGGCCGGTTCCGGCGGCGGCTCTCGCTCCTGCGCGAGACGGCGGTGATGGCCCTCGACACGCTGTGGGCCAACAAGCTGCGCTCGGCGCTGACCGTGCTCGGCGTGGTGATCGGCATCACCTCGATCGTCAGCATGACGGCGCTCATCCGCGGCTTCGACCAGGACCTGCGCACGTCGATCATGGCCCTGGGGCCGAAGACCATCTTCGTGCAGCGCTTCGGCGCGGTGAGCTTCTCGTCGGGCACCTCGTTCCTGGAGCTGCTGCGCCGGCCGACCCTCACGGTGGACGACGGCGAGGCCATCCGCCGGCTGGCGCCGTCGGTGGCCAAGGTGGACACCTGGCTCGGCGCCGGCCCCGGCCAGCCGAGCATGGAGCGGGTGTTCTACCAGAACGAACGCACCGCCCCGCAGGTGGTGATGGGCGTCAGCGAGCGCTTCGTCGACGTCAACTTCGCCAAGATGCTGCTCGGCCGCACGATGACCGAACAGGAGGTGCAGCGCGGCCGCGCCGCGGTGGTGCTCGGCTACGGCCCCTACGAGGCGCTGTTCCTGAAGTCGGGGATCGACCCGGTCGGCAAGCAGGTGCGGCTCGGCACGATGCGCTACACCGTGGTCGGGGTGATCGACAAGCGGCCCGGCTTCGGCCCCGGCGGCCAGGACGACTTCGTGATCGTCCCGTTCACCACCTGGCGCAAGCAGTTCGGCTCGGAGCGGACCCGCACCGGGCCCTTCGGCGGCGCGCCGGTGATGATCGCCGTGGTGCCGCACGAGTGGGCGTCGCGCGACGACACGATGCGCGAGGTCGAGGCGATCATGCGCATCCGCCACGACCTGACGCTCGACAAGCCCAACGACTTCGACCTGGTGACGCAGGACGCGATCCTGCGGGTGTGGGAGCAGATCTCGCAGGCGGTGCTGCTGTCGCTGGTGGTCATCTCCTCGATCGCGCTGATGGTCGGCGGCATCGGCGTGATGTCGATCATGACCATCTCGGTGACCGAGCGCACCCGCGAGATCGGCGTGCGCAAGGCGATCGGCGCCCGCCGCGCCGAGATCCTCTTCCAGTTCCTCATCGAGTCGGTGGTGCTGACCAGCATCGGCGGCGTGCTGGGCATCCTGATCGGCAGCGGCGTGGCCCTGCTGGTCAACCTGGTGTCGGGCTTCTCGGTGTCGATGCCGTGGTGGTCGTTCGCGCTCGGCCTGGGCTTTTCGGCCGGAGTCGGCATCTTCTTCGGGATGCTGCCGGCCTGGCGTGCGTCGCGCCTCGACCCGATCGAGGCCCTGCGCTACGAATAGCCCGGCTGGCCGGCTCGGCCGGCGCGGCCCCCCGCCGCATGATCCGATCGGCTTGACATCGGCCGCCGGACGCATAGGCTACCCCTTGGAGACGTCACACCGCCGTCATCCACGCGGATGGTCGGGGGGACGGCGCGACGCCGCCGCAGGACACGCGGAGGGTCCGGCCTATGAAGGTCTACGACGCGGCAAGCATCCGGAACGTCGCCGTGGTGGGACACGGCGGATGCGGCAAGACGCAGTTGGTCTCGGCGCTGCTGTTCAGCGCCGGGATGGTGAACCGGCTCGGCCGGGTGGACGACGGCACCACCGTCACCGACTACGACCCCGAAGAGATCGCCCGCAAGCACACCCTGAGCACGTCACTCGCCTATGTCGAGTGGCGCAAGACCAAGATCAACCTCCTCGACACGCCCGGCGTCGCCAATTTCTTCGCCGACACCCGCGCCGCCATGCGGGTCGCCGACGCCGCGATCGTCGTCGTCGACGCGGTGTCGGGCCCGGCCGTGCAGACCGAGAAGGCGTGGGCCGCCGCCGACGAACTGGGCCTGCCGCGCCTCGTGGCGCTGAGCCGCTTCGATCGCGATCGCGCCTCGCTCGAACGATCCATCGTCGCCCTGCGCAAGAGCTGCCACCGCAACATCTTCCCCATCCACCTGCCGATCAACGAGGGCGAGGCCTGCACCGGCATCGTCGATATCGTCGGCATGAAGGCCTTCACCGCGCCGGTCGACGGCGGGCCGGCGGTGGAAGGGCCGGTGCCCGAGGCGCTGGCCGGCGAGGCCCAGGCCAACCGCACGGCGCTGATCGAGGCCGTGGCCGAGGCCGACGAGACGCTCATGGAGCGCTTTTTCGAACAAGGCACGCTGAACGATCACGACCTGATCACCGGACTGCAGAAGGCGGTCGCCGCCGGCACGCTGTTCCCGGCGATCTGCACGGCGGCCCTGAAGAACATCGGCGTCGAGCCGACCCTCAACGCGATCCTCAGCTGGCTGCCCGCCGCCAGCGATCGGCCGTTCCAGTCCGTCGAACAGGGCGCGGAGGTGAGCCGGCCGGTCAGCGAACAGGCGCCGATGGCGACGTTCGTGTGGAAGACCGTCGCTGACCAGTTCGCGGGACGCATCTCCCTGTTCCGCGTCTATCAGGGGCACGTGACCGCCGACTCGACGGTGCGCAACCGCACCCGCGACCTCGACGAGCGGCTCGGCAGTCTCACCATCATGCAGGGCAAGACCCCGACGCCGGTGACGGAGCTGAAGGCCGGCGACATCGGCGCCGTGGCGAAGCTGAAGGAGACGCGCACCAGCGACACGCTCGCCGACGCCAAGGCCACGCTCACCTTCCCGCCCATCACCTGGCCCGAGCCGGTGCTCTCCTACGCCATCGAGCCGAAGAGCCGCGGCGATGAGGACAAGATCAGCACGGCGATGCACCGCCTCGAGGAAGAAGACGGCAGCATCCACTACGCCCGCGACCCGAACACCGCCGAGCTGCTGCTGTCGGGCCAGGGCCAGCTGCACATCGAGGTCACCGTCGCCAAGCTCAAACGCCGCTTCGGCGTCGAGGTGAACCTGAAGCCGCCGCGCATCCCCTACCGCGAGACCATCACGGCGGCGGTCGAGGCCCATGGCCGGCACAAGAAGCAGACCGGCGGCCACGGCCAGTTCGGCGACTGCAAGGTGCGCTTCGAGCCCCTGCCGCGTGGCGGCGGCTTCGAGTTCGTGGACGACATCTTCGGCGGCTCGATTCCGCGGCAGTTCATTCCGGCGGTCGAGAAGGGGCTGCAGGAATCACGGCAGCGCGGTTTCCTGGCCGGCTACCCGATGGTCGATCTCAAGGCCACGCTGTTCGACGGCTCGTACCACGACGTCGATTCCAACGAGATGTCGTTCAAGACCGCCGGCCACCTGGCGTTCCGCGACGGCATGGCCCGCGCCCGCCCGACGCTGCTCGAACCGGTGATGAACGTCGAGGTCTACGCGCCCAGCGACTTCGCCGGCGACCTGATGGGCGACCTCAACGGCCGCCGCGGCCGCATCGCCGGGATGGACACGCGCGGCGCCAACACCGTGATCCGCGCCCAGGTGCCGATGTCGGAGATGCTCACCTACGAGCAGCATCTCACGTCGGTGACCGGTGGCCGCGGCAGCTACCACATGGAGTACTCGCACTACGAGAACGTCCCGGCGCACGAGCAGACCAAGATCGTCGCCGCCTACAAGGCCGCGCATCCGCACGGCGGCGAGCACGCGTAAGGCCGAAGGAGCCGCGGATGACGCCCGGCCATCGGGGGCTCATCCGTCGGCTCCGCTTCGCCCCGCCGGCCACTCGCACCTTCCGCCGGCTTGTCCCCAGTACGAACAGCCCCCCGCTATTCGCGTCCTGGCCCGATGGACGGGCGTCAGCGGCGAGGGGTGGCGTGATAGTATCTACAACCATATGGTTGCATATGAGCAGCCGGCCACGCTCGCGCTGGACCGGCTGTTCGGCGCTCTGGCCGACGCCACCCGGCGCGACATCCTCGCCCGCGTGATGGACGCCGAGGCCTCGGTGAGCGAGCTGGCCTCGCACTACGGCATGTCGTTCGCCGCGGTGCAGAAGCACGTCGCCGTGCTGGAACGCGCCCGGCTGGTGACCAAACGCAAGGACGGCCGCGCCCGGCGCGTGGCCGGCAATCCCGCCGCGCTGCACCGGGCCTCACGACTGCTGGCGCAGTTCGAGGAGCGCTGGAAGCTGCGTGTCGGCCGCCTGGACGAACTGCTGAGCACCGCCCCCCAAGGAGATTCCGATGCCGATCGTCGACGTTCACAAGGACACCAACGCGCTGACCATGACGGTGACCGCGCAGTTCGCCGCGCCGGTCGAGCGCGTGTGGGCCGCCTACGCTGACCCGCGGCAGCTCGAGCGCTTCTGGGGGCCGCCGGAGTGGCCGGCGAAATTCGAACGGCACGACTTCGCCGTCGGCTGCCACTCGCGCTACACCATGACCGGCCCGGACGGCCAGTCGTCGAGCGGCTACTGGGAGTTCCTCAGCATCGATCCGCCGCGCGCCTTCGAGGTGAAAGACGGGTTCCTGGGAGCGGACGGCACGCCGGCCGCGGACATGCCGACGATGCACATGCGGTTCACCTTCGAACCGCACGACGGTGGCACCCGCATGGTCACGACGACCACCTTCCCGTCGCTCGACGCCCTCGAGCAGCTGCTGCAGATGGGCATGGAGGAGGGCATGAAGGCGGCGATGGGCCAGATCGACGCCGTCCTCGCCGAGTAGCGGCACAAAGCAAACGGCCCGGGCGCCTGAGGCACCCGGGCCGTGTCGTGTTCCGTGATCGCGGTCGGCGCTTACGAGCCGCCGGCCTTGCGCGGCGTCGTCGACTTCTTCGCCGGCCCGCGCGCGGGCTTCGACGCCTTGCTCGGCGCCCCGCCCTTGTCGCCGCGGATCCGCTTGGCCGCGGTGCGCAGCCGTTCGCCGACGCTCTTCTGCGCCTTCGGCTGCTCGCCGCCCTCGGCCTCGGCCGCCTTGCGTTCGGCTTCGGCCTTCTTCGGGTCGAACTCCGACCCCACCAGCTCGACCAGCGCCGTCTCGGCGCCGTCGCCACGGCGGTAGCCGAGCTTGAGGATGCGGGTGTAGCCGCCCGGCCGTTCCATGAAGCGCGGCGCCAGCTGATCGAACAGCTTGGCCACCACGTCCTCGTCGACGACGTGGCGCATCACCAGGCGGCGCGCCGACAGCGTCGCCCCCTTCGGGTCGGCGGCACGGACGCCGCGCTTGGCCGTGGTGATCAGCTTCTCGACGAACGGCCGCAGCTCCTTGGCCTTCGGCAGCGTCGTGGTGATGTGCTCGTGGGCGAGCAGGGCCGAGGCCTGATTGCGCAGCAGCGCGATCCGGTGCTCGGTGACCCGTCCCAGCTTGCGATGTCCTACTCGGTGTCTCATGACGTTCCTCTAGCCGCTCGCCGCCAGCCCCTGGCCGCTAGTCAGCGCCCTGGTCGAGCCGCATGCCCAGCCCGAGGCCCATGGTGCCCAGGATCTCTTTGATCTCGTTGAGCGACTTGCGGCCGAAGTTCTTGGTCTTCAGCATGTCGCCTTCGGTCTTCTGCACCAGCTCGCGGATGGTGCGGATGTTGGCGTTCTTCAGGCAGTTGTAGGAACGCACCGACAGCTCCAGCTCCTCGACGCTCTTGTCGAGGTGCTCGTTGGCGCCGCCCACCCGGCCGCCCTCGGCGGCGGCCTCGGCGCTCGGCTCGTCCTCGTCGTCGAGGTTGATGAAGATGCTCAGGTGGTCGCGGATCAGCTTGGCCGACAGCGACACGGCGTCGGTCGGCGTGACCGTGCCGTTGGTCCACACGTCGATCGTCAGCTTGTCGTAGTCGGTGGTCTGGCCGAGGCGGGCGGCCTCCACCAGGTAGTTCACCTTCTTGACCGGCGAGTGCACCGAGTCGATCGGGATCCAGCCGATGCCGAGGTCCTCGTCGAAATTCTTGTCGGCCGAGACGTAGCCGCGGCCGCGCTTGACGCGCAGCTCCATGTGCAGCTTGCCGCCCTCGGAGATGGTGGCGATGTGGGCGTCGGGCTCGAGGATCTCGATGTCCTGATCGGTCTCGATGTCCTTGGCCGTCACCTTGCCCGCCTTGTTGACGCGCAGGGTCAGGGTCTTGGCCGCCTCGGTGTGCACCTTGAGCGGAATCTGCTTGAGGTTGAGGATGATGTCGGTGGCGTCCTCGACCACGCCCTTGATCGGCGAGAACTCGTGGAGCACGCCGTCGATCTTCACCGCGGTCACCGCCGCGCCCTCGATCGACGACAGCAGCACGCGGCGCAGCGCGTTGCCGACGGTGGTGCCGAAACCGCGCTCGAAGGGCTGGGCCGAGAAGCGGCCGAACCGATCGGTGAGCGTGTCGCGCTCGAAGTCGAGCCGCTTGGGCCGCTGGAAACCTCTCCACATCATGGTCGTACGTCCTTTCGCCACTGGGCCGGCAGCCCGGCCTCCAGACCTGCGGATCGAGGTCGCCGGCCTCCCGCTGCAGGTCTGAGAGCTGCGGGCCGGCGACTGGCGCCCGGGGGTGTCCCCCCGGGCCATGACTTACTTCGAGTACAACTCGACGATGAGCTGCTCCTGCACCGGCAGGTTGATCTGCTCACGGGTCGGCATCGACATCACCTTGGCGCCGAGCTCGCCCTCGAGCGAGATCCACTCGGGGATGCCGCGGCCCTTGACCTCGCCGACAGCGTGGAGGATGGCCGGGTTCTCGCGGCTGGTCTGCCGCACCGACACCACGTCGCCCGCCTTGAGCGAGTAGGACGGGATATCGACCTTCTTGCCGTTGACCAGGAAGTGGCCGTGGCGAACCAGCTGCCGCGCCTGGGCCCGCGAGGTGGCGAAGCCCATGCGGTAGGTGGCGTTGTCGAGGCGGCGCTCCAGCAGCTGCAGCAGCGTCACGCCGGTGATGCCGCGGGTGCGGTCGGCCATCTCGAAGTAGCGGCGGAACTGGTCCTCGAGCACGCCGTAGATGCGCTTGACCTTCTGCTTCTCGCGCAACTGCACGCCGTAGCCCTGCATCTTCGAGGCGCGGCGCCGGCCGTGCTGCCCCGGAGGCATGTTGCGCTTTTCGATGCCGCACTTCTCCGTGTAGCAGCGCTCGCCCTTGAGGAACAGCTTCATGCCCTCGCG
>CAYUAX010000146.1:0-13038 GCA_964442845.1 uncultured Bifidobacteriaceae bacterium
CCTTGCCGACGCCGCTCTCGCCCCAGATGAGGACGGTGGCGCTGGTCGGCGCCGCTTTGGCGATGGCGGCGCGCACGCCGGCCAGGCCGGCGCTGTCGCCGACGATCAGATGGCGCTTCTCCTGGTCCTTGCGCAGCGTCCGGTTCTCGCTGCGGAGGCGCCGCGAATCGAGCGCGTTGCGGACCAGCACCAGCAGCCGATCGGTGGAGAGCGGCTTCTCGACGATGTCGAACGCGCCCAGCCGCGTCGCTTCGACCGCGGTCTGGATGTCGGCGTTGCCCGACAGCACGACGATCGGCGTCACGTCGGTGAGCGGCTTGAGGCGCTGCAGCACCTCGAGACCGTCCATGCCCGGCATCTTGATGTCGAGGAAGACCAGGTCGGGGGCCTCGCGCTCGACCAGAACGGCCCCTTCCTCGCCGCCGGCGGCGAGCATCACCGCGTAGCCCTGGTATTCGAGGGCCATGCGCAACGACTCACGGATGGCCGGGTCGTCGTCGATGACGAGAATGCGTGCGTGGCTGCCCGGTCGGGTCATGGGTGCGATGGCGGACGGCGCGCGTCAGCGCGCCTCGGCGTGCAGGATGCGGATCAGCCGCTGGTCGAGGTCGGGGTCGTAGACGAGCACGGCCAGCGGTTCGCCGGCGCGGGCGACGGCCACCGCCTGGCGCAGCGCCGCCACGGTCGCCACCGGCTGGCGGTTGACGTGCAGGACGACCTGGCCCCGCTCGATGCCGGCCTCGGCGGCGGCGCTCACCGGCTCCACCCGCTGCACGAGCAGCCCGCTCACGCCCTCGGGCACGTCGTAGCGCCGGGCGTTGCCGGCGTTCACCTCGATCACGGTCATCCCCAGTTCGGCCGGACCGAGATCGCGGGCGCGCGCCGACTCGCGGCCGGGCGCGGCGCCATCCGGCGCGATGCGGGCGGGCCGTTCGGCCAGGCGCACCGTGACGCTCTGGCGCCGGCCGTCGCGGAGGTAGTCGAGCCGCGCGGCGCTGCCCGGCTCGGCCCGCGCCACCAGGCGGATCGCCGGGCCGTCGCCGTCCACCGGCGTCCCGTCCACCGCGGTGATGAGGTCGTAGGGACGCAGCCCGGCCCGCTCGGCCGGCGACCCCGGCGTCACGTCCTGCACCAGCGCGCCGGCGGCACTGCCCAGGCCGAGCGCCTGCTGCACGTCGGCGTCGACGTCGCGCAAGGCCACGCCGAGGTAGCCGCGGGCCACCCGGCCGGTCGCCAGCAGCTGCGGCAGGATGTCCTTCACCTGGTTGATCGGAATCGAGAAGCCGATGTTGTTGGCCTGCCGGCTCACCGCCGAGTTGATGCCGACCACCGCGCCGCGGGTGTCGAGCAGCGGCCCGCCGCTGTTGCCGAAGCTGATCGCCGCGTCGGTCTGGATGTAGTGGTCGAGGCTCTGGTCGAACAGCTTGCGGCCGACGAAGCTGACGACGCCGACCGTCACGGTGTGCTCGTAGGCCAGCGGGTTGCCGATCGCGCACACCCACTCGCCGACGCGCAGTCGATCCGAGTCGCCGAGCCGGACGTGCGGCAGCGCCTCGCCGGCGTCGACCTTGAGCACCGCGACGTCGGTGTCGGCGTCGGCGCCGACGACGCGGGCACGGAAGCTGCGGCCGTCGGTGAGCTTGACGATCACGCGCTCGGCGCCGTCGATCACGTGCTGATTGGTCAGCAGGTGGCCGGCGGCGTCGATGAGGAACCCGGTGCCGGTGCCGCGCCGCGGCGTCTCGGGACGCCGGAAGAACGGCTCGTTCGGCTGGCGCGGCGGCGCCGCCGCCGCGCGCCGCCGCGAGCGCGACGCCACCTCGATGCTGACCACGGCCGGGTTGGCCGCTTCGGCGACGTCGGCGAAGCTGGCCGGGAACGTCGCGGCGACGGCCGGCGGCAGCGCCGCAGGGCGGGGGTCGACGGCCGTGATCACCGCCGGCGCCGGGGCTCGGGCCGACACCGCCGGCGCGGGCGACAGCGATCCGGCCACGATGGCGCCGACCAGGAAGCCGACCGTCGCGGTCAGCCCGGCGGTGAACCAGGCGAAGCGCCGGGTCATGTCGCCATTATAAGCGTCAGGAACTCGGCCTCCTCGAGCAGCGGCACGCCCAGCGCCCGGGCTTTCTCGGCCTTGGACCCCGGGTCGGCCCCGACGATCACCCCGGTGGTCTTCCTGCTCACCGAGCCGGACACCTTGCCGCCGAGCGCCTCGATGCGCGCCGTTGCCTCGTCGCGGCTCATCGCCGCCAGCGTGCCGGTGAGCACGTAGGTCTTCCCCGCCAGCGGCCCGTCACTCGGCGCCGCCGGCGCCACCGGTCCGACGGTCTTCACCCCGGCGGCGGCCAGCCGCTCCACCAGCCGGCGGTTGGCGGCGTCGTCGAACCACTCGCGGACCGCCGCGGCCAGCACCGGGCCGATCTCGTCGGCCTGCTGCAAATCGTCGACCGACGCCGCCGCCAGCGCCTCGAGCCCGCCGAACCGCCGCGCCAGCACCTGCGCCGCCCGCTCGCCGACGTGGCGGATGCCCAGGCCGTAGACGAGGCGCCAGACGTCGTTGGCCTTCGACTTCTCGATCTCGGCGAGGAGCTTGGCCGCCGACTTGGCGCCCATCCGCTCCAGCGCCTCGAGCTGCGGCGCGGTGAGGGCATACAGATCGGCGGCGTCGGTGACCAGGCCGCTCGTCACCAGCTGATCGACCAGCGCCTCGCCGAGCCCTTCGATGTTCATCGCCCAGCGGCCGGCGAAGTGCTCCAGGCTGCGCCGCAGCCGGGCCGGGCAGCTGACGTTCTCGCAGCGCCACACCACTTCGTCGGCGTCGCGGTGCAGCGGGCTCCGGCACACCGGACAGGTCGTCGGCATCACCCACGGCGGCTGCCGCTCGACACCGTCGCGGATGACCGGGCCGACCACCCGCGGAATGACGTCGCCCGCCTTCTCGACGATCACCTCGTCGCCTTCGCGGATGTCCTTGCGAGCGAGGTCCTCGGCATTGTGCAGGGTCGCCATCGACACCGTCGACCCCGACACCACCACCGGCTCGAGCACGGCGTAGGGCGTGGCCGCGCCGGTGCGGCCGACGTTCACCTGGATGGCCTTCAAGCGCGTCGTCACCTGCGTGGCCGGGAACTTGAACGCCACCGCCCAGCGCGGGAAGCGGCTGGTCGAGCCGAGCGTGGCCCGATCGGCGAGCCGGTCGACCTTGATCACCACGCCGTCGGTCTCGAACGGCAGGTCGTGGCGGGCCGTCGCCCACGCCGCGCAGAACGCCCACACGGCGTCGATGCCGGCGCACACCTCCCAGTGGGGCTCCACCGGCAGTCCCCACGCCGCGAGCGTCCGCAACAGGTCGGCGTGCGACTCGGCCGGCGGCGCGCCGTCGTGGACCAGGCCGTACATCCACGCCCGCAGGCCGCGGCCGGCGACCTGCGCCGGATCCAGATTGCGCATCGCGCCGGCGGCGGTGTTCCGCGGGTTGGCGTAGAGCGGCAGGCCGGCGGCCTCGCGTTCGCGGTTGGTGCGGCGGAACGCCTCGATCGGCAGATAGGCCTCGCCGCGCACCTCGAGGCGTCCGGGCGGGGCGCCGGTGAGCGCCAGCGGCAGCGCCCGGATGGTGCGGACGTTGGTCGTCACGTCCTCGCCGCGCTCGCCATCGCCGCGGGTCGCGCCGCGCACCAACCGGCCGTCCTCGTAGGTCAGGGCCAGGCTCAGGCCGTCGATCTTCAGTTCGGCGACGTAGGTGACCGGACCGGGGACGTCGAGGCCTTTGCGGACGCGTTCGTCGAATGCCACCAGGTCATCCTGGCTGAACGCGTTGTCGAGGCTCTGCATCGGCGCGGCGTGCGCCACCGTGGCGAAGCCCTCGGCCGGGCGGCCGCCGACCCGCTGGGTCGGCGACTCGGGGGTCACCAGCCCGGGGTGCGCCGCTTCGAGGCCCTGCAGCTCGCGCATCAGCGCGTCGAACGCAGCGTCGGAGATCTCGGGGGCGTCGTGGACGAAGTAAAGCTCCTCGTGCCGGCGGATCTCGCGGCGAAGCTCGTCGATGCGCTGTGCGGGCGACGCCGCCACGATGATTCGTCTAGTGACCGGTGGGGACCGGGGGCCGGGGACCGGGGACCACGATTGCCGCCGCGACTGTCAGCGATCGCGCGTGACGACGTAGTCGGCGAGCGCGAGGAGCGCGTCGCGCTCGGGACGATCCGGGAACGGCATCAGCTGCCGTTTGGCCGCCTCACCGAAGCCGATGGCGCGCGTCCGCGCGTACTCGAGCGAGCGGTGCTCGGCCATCAGCCGGCGCAGGTGCGCCCACTCCTCGGCCGTCGCGTGCTGCTCGCGGACGATGCGGCGGATGAGCGCCGTGGCCTCCGGCCCGCCGTGATCGCGCAGGTGGATGAGCGGCAGCGTCATCTTGCCTTCGAGCAGGTCGCCGCCGATCGGCTTGCCGAGCGCCTCGGCTTCGCCGGTGAAGTCGAGCTGGTCGTCGACGAGCTGGAACATCACGCCGAGGTTGAAGCCGTACTCGCGCAGCGCCGCCTGCTTCTCGGCGCCGACCTCGCCGAGCATGCCGCCGATCTCGGCGCAGCCGCCGAACAGGTGCGCGGTCTTGCGGCGGATGATCTCGAAGTGCTCGTCCTCGCTGATGTCGAGGTCGCCGTTCTTGGTGAGCTGGTAGATCTCGCCCTCGATCATCCGCAGCGTGATGTCGCAGAGCAGGCGCACCACGTCGAGGGTGTCCTGGGTCAGCGCCATCGCCATCGACTTGATGTAGAGGAAGTCGCCGGCCAGTACGGTGACGTCGTTGCCCCAGCGCGAGTGCACGGCCTTCTGGCCGCGCCGCAGCTCGGCGTCGTCGATGATGTCGTCGTGGACGAGGGTGGCGGTGTGGATGAACTCCACCACCGCGGCGTTCAGCACCGCCCGCGGGCCGCTGTAGCCGCACATCCGCGCCGCCATCAGCAGCACCGCGGGACGCACCCGCTTGCCGCCGCTCTTCTGGATGTAGGCGCCGATCTCGGGGATGACCCCGACCTTCGACTCGACCTGCCGCAAGTACTCGCGCTCGACCTCGTCGAGGTCGGCGCGAATCGGCTCGAACAGCTGCAGGAGATCGAGAGTGGTCTTCGACACGGACGGGATCGACCCCGACAATTCGACCATAGCGCTCTGGCCGGTGTCAACGCGACGCATCGCCGCTTACTCCTTGTGCCGGCGTCAGTTGCGAGCGCGTGTCGGCGAACAGCCGGTCGTGGTTGGCGCGCACGATCGCGCCCAGCTCGGCGGCGCCGAGGCCGCGTTCGCGGGCTGCCACGGCCAGCGTCTCGACCACCCAGGCCGGCTCGTTGCGCGCGCCGCGGTGCGGCACCGGGGCGAGATAGGGCGCGTCGGTCTCCACCAGCAGGCGATCGAGCGGGGTCATGCGCAGGGCCTCTCGCAGTTCGACGGCCCGCGGAAACGTCAGGATCCCGGCGAACGACAGCGAGAACCCCGTGGCCAGGGCCCGTTCCGCCACGGCCGGGCCGCCGGTGAAGCAGTGGAACACGCCGCGCACCGGCCCCTGCGCCTGCGCCTCGGCAATCAGCTGGAGCGTGTCGGCCTCGGCCTCGCGGGTGTGGATGACCACCGGCAGGCGCCGTTCCCTGGCCAGCGCGAGCTGGGCGCGGAACACCGCGTGCTGGACGTCGCGGGGCGAGAAGTCGTAGTGGTAGTCGAGACCGATCTCCCCCACCGCGACGACCAGGGGCGAGGCGTCGATGCGGACCGCCACCGCCCGGGCCGCGGCGGCCGGGTCGGCCGCGAAGACGTGCGCCTGGTGCGGGTGGACGCCAACGGCGAACCTGACCGCCGGCCACGCCGCCGCCACCGCCTGGCCCCGTGTCCACTCGGCGTCGTCCTCGGCGGCGAGGATGACCAGCACGCGCTCGATGCCGGCCGCCCGCGCCCGCGCGATCACCGCATCGCGGTCGGCGACGAACTCCTCACCGGCGAGGTGGCAGTGGCTATCGACCACGGCGGGGACCGGGGACCGGGGACCGGGGATCGGGGAAGCGCAAGAACACACGTACTACGCGGTGGAAGCGCCGGCAGCGCCGAACCCGGTGGGCGTCAGCGTCGTTCGAGGTTCTCCCCGGTCCCCGTTCCCCGGTCCCCGGTCCCCGACATCCGCAGTCGGGCACGAGCGTCATCTGACGCGTGTGCCCGGCGGCGCAGGATCCGGGTTGATCAGCATGGCGGGGCCGTTGTCGGTACTGGCCGCCAGGACCATGCCCTGTGACACCAGGCCCATCATCTCGCGCGGCTTGAGGTTGGCGACGATGACGATCGAGCGGCCGACGATGGCCTCGGGCGCGACGCTCGCGGCGATGCCGGCCAGGATCGTCCGCGGCTGCGGCTCACCGGCGTCCACCGACAGCTTGAGCAGCTTCTTCGACTTGGGCAGGCGCTCGGCCGTGAGAATCCTCGCCGTGCGCAACTCGACCTTCATGAAGTCGTCGATGGCGATGTGGGCATCGGCGGCGGGCGCAGCCGCGGGCGGCGCGGCCGGGGCCGCGGCTGCTGCTGGTGCAGCCGCCGGCGTCGCGGCCGGGGCGCTGGGGGCCGGGTTCGGCGTTGGGGTCTCGCTCACGACAGTCGCTCCCTTGTCTTCGATGCGGGGCCAGAGGGCCCCGGCGTTGCGGATTTCGCGGGCGGCGTCGGCGCGCCACGCGGCGTCACTCAGGCGGCGGCGATCGGCGGCGGTGCGATCGCCCAGCCGGTCGAGAATCTCGGCCGCCGACGCCGGCATCACCGGCAGCAGCAGCACGGCGGCGATTCGCACGGCTTCGGCGGCGTCGTAGAGCACGCCGCTCAATTCGGCCTCGCGCGACGGATCCTTGGCCAGCGCCCACGGCTGGCTCGACGCCACGAACTCGTTGGTGCCGCTCACCAGCCGGAACACGGCGGCCATCGCCTCGTGCAGGCCGTGCCGCGCCATCGCCTCGGTGTAGGCCGCCACCACGCCGTCGGCCAGCGCCGGCAGCGACGAGCGCGCCGACGCGCCGGCGAGCCGGCCCTGGCGATAGCGCTCGCTCATCGACGTCACCCGGTTCACCAGGTTGCCGAGATTGTTGGCCAGGTCGGCGTTGTACTTCTCCTCGAAGCGCTCCCAGGTGAAGTCGCCGTCGGCGCCGTACGGGACTTCCTTGGTCAGATAGAGCCGCAGCGGGTCGGGGCCGAAGCGTTTGGCGGCGTCGAGCGGATCGACGATGTTGCCGAGCGACTTGCTCATCCGCTCGCCCTTGAAGAACACCCAGCCGTGGCCGAAGACCTGGCCGGGCAGCGGCACGCCGGCGCTCATCAGCATCGCCGGCCAGATCACGCAGTGGAAGCGGGTGATGTCCTTGCCGACGACGTGCAGGCTGGCCGGCCAGTCGCGGGCGAACCGGTCGGGATCCCAGCCGTAGCCGACGGCCGCGGCGTAATTGATGAGCGCGTCGAACCACACGTAGGCGACGCTCTTTTCGTCGAACGGCAGCGGGATGCCCCACGACTGCCCGGCCCGGCTCATCGAGATGTCGTCGAGGCCGCCCTCGACCAGGCGCAGGATCTCGTTGCGGCGGGTCTCCGGCTCGATGAACGACGGCTGTGCGGCGTAGTGGTCGAGCAGCCGCTGCTGGTACTTCGAGAGGCGGAAGAACCAGTTCTTCTCCTTGATCCACTCCGGCGTCGTCTTGTGGATCGGGCACCGGCCGTCGACCAGATCCTTCTCGGGCTTGAACTCCTCGCAGCCGACGCAGTAGTGGCCTTCGTAGAAGCCCTCGTAGATGTCGCCGTGGTCGAGGCACGCCTGGGCCATGGCCCGCACCGCCGGAAAATGGCGGCCGCGGTCGGTGGTGCGGATGAAGTCGTCGAACGAGATGTCGAGGCCGCGCCAGGTGTCGCGGAACACCTGCTCCATCTCGTCGCAGTAGGCCAGCGGCTCCTTGCCCTGCTCGATCGCCCGCTTGAAGACGTTCTGCGAGTGCTCGTCGTTGCCCATCAGGAACCACGTGTCGTCGCCCTTCAGGCGGTGGTAGCGGGCGATCACGTCGGCGGTGATCTTCTCGTAGGCCGTGCCGAGGTGCGGCCGGCTGTTCACGTAGTCGATGGCGGTGGTGAGGAAGTAACGCATCGTCGGGGGCTGGGGGCTGGGGGCTGGGGGCTGGGGCTCGTCAAGAGCCGCCCACCGGAGCCACGCCTCACTTGCTCCTGTCTAGCCAGGCCTTGGTGGCCTGGGCGTGGACGTCCTTGATCGGGATGCCGTGTTCGGCAGCCAGACGGGCGACGTCGTCGAACTCCGGCTGGGCGTTGAGCACGGTGTCGCCGCGCCGTGCCACCTTGACCCGGACGTCGCCCCACGGGGTCGTCACCGGCACGGTCGCCCGATCGAGGCATTCCCGATCCATCTCATGGTAGCGGACGCCGATGGTCGTCGTCTCGCGGAACACGAGATCGGCCAGCGCCCGCCGGTCGGCCGGCCGGCACACCACCGTCAGCAGCGTGCCCGGCCGGTTCTTCTTCATCTGCGCCGGCTGGTAGAACACCTCCAGCGCGCCGGCCGCCAGCAGCCGGTCCATCAGCGCGCCGAAGATCTGCGGGTTCATGTCGTCGATCTCGCAGCTCATCACGGTGACCCGCATCGCCGGCGCGGCCGCCGCGGCCTGGTCGGCCTCGGCGGTGCCGACCAGCACGCGCAGCACGTTCGGGCTCTCGGGCAAATCGCGATCGCCGGCGCCGTAGCCGATGCGCTGGACGCGCATCGCCGGCAGCGGTCCGAAGCTGGTGGCGTACTCGGTGAGCACCAGGGCGCCGGTCGGCGTCAGCAGTTCCACCTCGGGCCCGCGGGCGTAGACCGGCGCCCCGGCCAGCAGCCGCACCGTCGCCGGCGCCGGCACCGGCAGCACGCCGTGCGCGGTGCGCACCGTGCCGGCGCCGACGTTCAACGGCGAGACGACGATCCGGTCGGCGGCGAACCACTCGAGGGCGAACGCCGCGCCGACGATGTCGACGATCGAGTCGAGCGCGCCGACCTCGTGCAGGTGCACCTGCTCCACCGGCATGCCGTGGATGGCCGCCTCGGCCTCGGCCAGCCGGGTGACCATCCGGGTGGCGCGCGCCTTGGCCGCGGGACTCAACGCCGAGCGGTCGATGGCCGCACGAACCTCCCGCACGTGGCGGTGCGGATGCGCGGCGCCGCCGCGGCCGCCGGCCGCGGCCAGGTCGCGGACGCGGAACTTCACCGCGGTGATCCCGTGCTTGACGACGCGGTCGGCGCTCACCTCGTAGCCCTCGACCGCCAGGCTCCCCAAGGCCTGCTGGAGCGCCGCGAACGGCAGGCCGGCGTCGACCAGCGCGCCGAGGATCATGTCGCCGGCGGCGCCGGCGAAGCAATCGAAGTAGAGAACGGTCATCGGACGCACGCCAGGCGGCGATCGTACTTCATCCGCTCAGCGCGCGAACACGCCCGGCGACGACTCGCGCACGCTGTGCCAGCAGCCGTCACCGAGCACCACGTGATCGACGACGCCGATGCCCATGAGCTCGCCGGCCTGGACGAGACGCCGCGTCAGCGTCAGGTCCTCCGCGCTGGGTGCCGGATCCCCCGACGGGTGGTTGTGGAACAGCACCAGCGCCGCGGCCGAATGCTCGGCGGCGGCGCGGAACACCTCCCGCGGGTGGACCAGGCTGGCGTCGAGCGAGCCGATCGAGACGACGACGTCGCGGATGAGGCGATGGCGCGTGTCGAGGAGCAACACGCCGAAGTGCTCCTCGCGACGGCCGCCGAGACGCGGCAGCAGGAACTCGGCGACCGCGGCCGGCGAGGCGATGCGCGGCCGATCGCGGGGCGGCCCGGCGACGGCGCGGCGCCCGAGCTCGACGGCGGCCGCCAGCCGCGCCGCCCGTTCCGGACCGATGCCGCCGACGCGGAGCAGGCGCGCCGCCGGCATCGTCGCCAGCCCCGACGCACTGCCCGCCGCCCGCAGCAGATCGGCGGCCACCCCCAGGGCGTCGCGGCCGCGAACGCCGCAGCCGATCACCACCGCGATCAGCTCCTGCTCGGACAACGCCGCGCTGCCGAGGCGGCGCAGCCGCTCGCGCGGTCGTTCGTCGGGCGCCGCGGGGGCCGGCGGGGCGCTGGCGGGCCGGTGGATTCCGTGCCTCACCGCCGGCTGCCCGCCGGCCGCGTCGAGGGCGTCCGGTATACTCGCGGCCGATGCTGCCCGGTTCGTCGCGCCTGCCGTGGGTCGTGGGTCTCGTGCTCTCGCTGGCCGGCTGCGCCGAGCCGCCCAACAAGGAGTTGTCGCAGGCGCAGGGCGCCCTCGACGCCGCCCGCGCCGCCGGGGCCGCCGACTACGCCACCGACGAGTTCACGGCCGCCAGCGACACGCTGGCGCGCGCGCACACGGCGGTGACGGCCCGCGATTATCGCGCCGCGCTCAGCCACGCCCTCGACGCCAGCGCGCGGGCGCAAGCCGCCGCCAAGTCGGCGGTCGAGGGGCGCGTCCGGGCCCAGTCGGAGGCCGAGCGGGCGATCGGCGACGTGACGGCGGCGTTGACGCACGTGCGAGCTCTGCAGGCCGCTCCCGAAGCGAGGCGCGTGCCAGCCGCGGCGCGCCGCCGCGCCGCCGAGGTCGTCGCGGCCGCCACGGCCGCGTTGGCCGAGGCACGGACCGCGGTCGCTGCCGGCCGATTGTCGGCCACCGCGGCGCTCGCCCCGCACCGCCAGGCGCTCGCCGACGCCGCCACCGCCCTGGTGCCGCCGGCACCGCCGGCCCGCCCGCGCGCGCGGCGCTGATCCGGTCGGCGCAGGAATCGCCGAGCGGCGGGCCGGGCGAGCGCGCAGTTCCCGCCACGCCGGCGGCGGTCTACGCCGTCCAGGTCGCGTCGAACAGGATCTCGGCCCAGCCGGTCAGGAAGACGCCGTCGGCGGTCCACTCGACCCGCTGAGTCCCGCCCGGCGACACGACGTCCACGTCGCGGGCCGCGCCGCCGTAGGCCATGGCGGTGACCGCCGCCGCGCACGCCCCCGTGCCCGACGCCTCGGTCGGCCCCACGCCGCGCTCCCAGATCAGGATGCGGACGCGGCCCGGCGCCTCGACGACGGCGAACTCGACGTTCGTGCCGGCCGGAAAGCGCGGATGCGTCGCCAGGCCGGGGCCGAGCCGCTGGAACCGCGCCGGGTCGGGCAGCGTGTCCATCAGCGCGACGCACTGCGGATTGCCGACGTCGAGCGTCGCCACCCGCAAGGACTCGCCGGCCACCTCGAGCGTCTCCTGCTGCAGGCGCGCCGGTGCGCCCATGGCGGCACGGAAGGTGTAGCGGCCGTCGCCGCGCGCGGTCAGCATCAGCCGCCGCTCGCCGGCATCGGTGTCGGCGCGCACCTCGGTGCGCAGCGCCGCGGCTCCGCCGCGCCGTTCGCGCTCGCGGATGACGAGCGCCGCCAGACACCGCAGGCCGTTCCCCGACAGCTCCGATGGGCTGCCGTCGGCGTTGATCAGCCGCATCGTCGCGCCGTCGGCGGTGAAGCCGTAGAGGATGAGGCCATCGGCGCCGATCCCGGTGTGGCGGGCGCACAACGTCCGCGCCAGGGTCGCCAGGTCGGCGTCGCGGACCTGATCCACGGCAGCGAACAGGAAGTCGTTGCCGTAGGCGTGGGCCTTGGTGACGGCCAGCATGATCAGGGCATCCTGAAGGCGGTGAAGGTGTAGGTCAGGCCGGCGGTGACGCCGAGGTCGAGGTCCGAGGTCGTCGCCCCGAACAGCGCGGCGGTGTCGAAGCGCACCGGGCCGCGCGTGAAGCGCAGGCCGCCGCGGGCCACGCCGCGGCTCTCGGCCCCGGCGCGCGGGGTGTCGTCGGCCAGGTTGAGCCGGCCGTTGTACTCCGACACCAGCTCGAAGCCCTTGGGCAGCGCCAGGGCCAGCGACATCCCCAGGGTCAGCAGGTCGTCCTGACGCGCCGCCACCACCGGGTCGCCGACGATCGCCACGCCGGCGTTGCCGACGACGCGCACCGCGCCGACCGTCTTGCCGATGAGGAACGACGCGAAGAAATCGGTCGTGTCGTGGCCCAGGCCCGACTCGTTGGAGGCGTTGGGCAGCCGTGTCGCGAAGCGGATGCCGAACGCCGGGCGGCCGCGGCCCTCGTTGACCAGCCGCAGCTTGGTGGCGATGACCACGTCGTCGACGGCCGACGCCTCACGGGCGTCGATCGGCAGCAGCCGCGACAACGGCGCCACCGAGCGTTCGGTGATGCGCAGCCGGCGATACGGGCTGCCGTCGATCTGGATCTCGGCCCGACGCCGACGCTGAGGCCGACCGCCGGCGCCGTCAGCAGCTCGCCGCGCAGGCCCGACACCGGAAAGGCGATGTCGCGCATCCAGTCGACGCCGAGTTCGATCAGCACCTGGCCGCCGCCGACCGTGCGCGGATCCTCGGTGACGAGCGGGCGCTGCTGCGCCGAGGCGGCCGTGCTGGCCAGGAGGACGGCCGCCACCGCGGCCGCCAGCATCTTCGTTCCCGACACGCGATCACTCCTCACCGTTGCCACTCCCCTTCGACGACGCCCGCCGCCGGCCTTCGGCGCGCAGGTAGGTGAACGCCAGCACGTCGTAGCCGGCGTGCGCCGTGATCGGCGCGACGATGCCGCCGGTGGCGAGGGCCAGCACGCCGAGCACCAGGCCCATCGCCGCCGCCCAGACACCGAACACCACCAGCCGCGCCCCGGCGACGTGCGCGGCGCCGAACGCCAGGGCCGCCGCGACGACGCCGGCCAGCGGCTGGAGGAAGCCGCGGAAGAACAGCTCCTCGCCGACGCCGGCCGCCAGCGACACCACGACCACCTGGCCGCGGGTCAGGCCGGCGAAGGTCGGGACCAGCACCTCGTCGACCGCCGCCCGCATCGCCGCCCAGGCACCGGGGCGGTCGAGCAGCGCGAGGTTGGCCGCGGCCAGGGCCGCCGCCACCACCGCACCGAGCGCCACGTCGTAGAGCGGCCGGCCCCACGCCAGCCGCACGCCGGCCACCT
>CAYUAX010000147.1:0-9912 GCA_964442845.1 uncultured Bifidobacteriaceae bacterium
AGCAGACCCGCTACGCCGACTTCGTGAAGCCGATCACCTACCAGCACCAGGCCGGTGAGGTGTGGACCAAGGAGCTCGGCTTCTTCCGCAAGACGATCCTGCGCGACTTCGAACCGGGCGAAGCCACGACGGCGCTCTTCCGCATCCTCGGGCTGCACGAGGCGCCGTTCGACGCGCTCGTGGCCCGCGGCATGGACCCCGACACGTATGTCTTCGGACAGTGCGCCGCGGCGCTGGCCGGCGTGGACGGCCGGGCCAAGGTCTACATGGGCGTCGGCGTGGACGCGCCGCGGACGCGCCCCGAGACCGCCCGCTGCACCGCCGACATCGTCCGCCGGTCGGTGCTGGCCACCTATCGCGCCGGCGGCCACGGCGTGGTCCTGGCGCCCAACTACGCGTCGATGCACCTGGCCCACCTCGACGGCGTCGCCGCCGCGCTCGACGAGCTCGGCCTGCGATGACCAGGGCCGCCGCCGGCGATGCGCCGCTGCTCGAGGTGCGCGACCTGCGGGTGGCGTTCACGGCCGGCGGCCGCGACGTGGTCGCCGTCGACGGCGTCGGCTTCACCGTCCACGCCGGCGAGACCGTGGCGGTGGTCGGCGAGAGCGGCTCGGGCAAGTCGGTGACCGCGCTGTCGATCATGCGGCTGCTGCCGGCCGGCACCAGCCGCCGGCTCGGCGGGTCGATCCGATTGCGCGAGCGCGAGCTCACCACGCTGGCCGACGACGAGATGCGGGCGGTGCGCGGCAAGCACATCGGCATGGTGTTCCAGGAGCCGATGACCAGCCTCAACCCGGTGCACACCGTCGGCGCCCAGGTGGCCGAGGTGGTGGAGTGCCACGACCGGCTGCCGCCGGCCCGCGCCCTGGCCCACGCCGTCGACATGCTGGCCCTGGTCGGCATCCCCGATCCGCAGCGCCGCGCCGCCGCCTATCCGCACCAGCTGTCGGGCGGCATGCGCCAGCGGGTGATGATCGCCATGGCGCTGGCCTGCCGGCCGAGCCTGCTCATCGCCGACGAGCCGACCACGGCGCTCGACGTGACGATCCAGGCGCAGATCCTCGATCTGCTGGCCGACCTGCAGGCCCGGCTCGGCATGGCGCTGCTCTTCATCAGCCACGACCTCGGCGTGGTCGCCGAGATCGCCGATCGCGTCGTGGTGATGTACGCCGGGCAGGTGGTGGAGGCGGCGCCCGTCGACGCGCTGTTCGCGGAGCCGCGCATGCCCTATACCGCCGGGCTGCTGGCGTCGCGGCCGCGGCTGGGGCGGCCGGCGCGCGACGGCCGTCTGGCGACCATTCCCGGACAGGTGCCGTCACTGGCCCAGCTCCCGCCGGGCTGCCGCTTCGCCAATCGCTGCACGTGGGCGGCGCCGTCGTGTGCCGTCGCCGTCCCGCCGCTGGAGAGCGCCGCGCCCGGGCACGACGTGCGCTGCGTGCGCTGGCGCGAGCTGTCGCTCACGGCCGAGGCAGGCCGATGACACCGGAGCGGCTCGCCGAGCGCGCCGGCACGGAGGCGTCGACGGCGCCCCTCCTCGACGTCGTCGGCCTGGTGAAGCACTTCCCGCAACGCGGTGGCTGGCTGAACCGCGTGCAAGGCACCGTGCGCGCCGTCGACGACGTCAGCTTCGCGATTCCGCGGGGCCAGGTGCTGGGGCTGGTGGGCGAGAGCGGGTCGGGCAAGACCACGGTGGGGCGGCTCGTGCTGCGGCTGCTCGAGGCCACGGCCGGCCGGGTGGCGTTCGACGGCACCGACCTGGCCGACCTCGACCGCGGCGCGCTGCGGCGGTTCCGCAAGCGGATGCAGATCGTCTTCCAGGATCCGTACGCCAGCCTCAATCCGCGCGAGTCGGTGCGCGCCATGCTGACCCACGCGCAGGCGCTGCACGGCCTGGGCACCACCGCGGATCGGGCGGCTCGCGCCGCGGCGTTGCTCGACCGCGTCGGCCTGCCGGCCGAGGTCCTCGACCGCTATCCACACGAGTTCTCGGGCGGGCAGCGGCAGCGTCTGGTGATCGCCCGGGCACTGGCCGTCGAGCCGGAGTTCCTGGTGGCCGACGAGCCGGTATCGGCGCTCGACGTGTCGATCCAGGCCCAGGTCGTCAACCTGCTCGCCGACCTGCGCGAGCAGCTCGGGCTGACCATGCTCTTCATCGCCCACGACCTGGCGGTGGTCGAACACCTGGCCGACCGGGTCGCGGTCATGTTCCTGGGCCGGGTGATGGAACTGGCGCCGAAGGCGGCGCTGTTCAACCGGCCGGCGCATCCGTACACGCAGGCGCTGCTGGCGGCGGTGCCCGTGGCGGCGCCGGGCCGGCGGCGGCCACGCACCGCCCTGACCGGCGAGATGCCGAGCCCGCTCGACCCGCCGTCGGGCTGCGTGTTCCGCACCCGCTGTCCCCGCGCCGAGGCGATCTGCGCCGCCGAGCGGCCGGTCCTCGCCGCCGTCGGCGACGACCACCTCAGCGCCTGCCACTTCGGGCGCTGAAGGAGCCCGGTCTACTCGGCGCGCAGGGCCAGGGTGGGGTCGATCAGGCTGGCGCGGCGCGCCGGGATGAACCCGGCGGCGGCCGACACCAGCGCCAGCAGCGCCATCGTCGCCACCGCCATCCACGGGTCGTTGGCCTGGATGCCGTAGAGCTGCGACGCCACGAAACGGCCCAGGCCGATGGCCGCGGGCAGGCCGACGGCCAGCCCCAGCACCAGCAGGAGCAGCACTTCCTTCATCACCATCCAGATCACCTGCGCCGGATCGGCGCCCAGCGCCAGCCGCAGGCCCAGTTCCTTGCGCCGCCGCGCCACCACGAACGCCATCACGCCGTAGAGCCCGACCGACGCCAGCACCGTGGCCAGCAGCCCGAAGCCGGCCGACAGCATGGCGATCAGCCGGTCGGTCATCAGCGTCTCGTCGAGCTGCCCTTCGACCGTCTTCATCGCGTAGATCGGCATCGACGCATCGACGGCGCGCACCTCGCCGCGAATCTGGTTGAACGCGGCCGCCGAGGCCGACTGCGTGCGCAGATAGAACGCGGTGCTGCCCTTGCCCCAGTTGGGGATGAACACCTGACGCCGCACGCCCTCGCGCGGCCCCTCGTAGAGCTGATCGGCGACGACGCCGACGATTTCGATCGACAGCTTGGCCTGCGGCCCGTCGCCGAAGCCGATGTGCCGGCCGAGGGCGCTCTGCCCGGGGAAGAAGTGCTCGGCGAACTTGCGGTTGACAATCGCCACCGACGTCGCGCCCTCCGCCACCTGGTCGATGTCCACCATGTCGCTGCGCCGGATGTCGCGCCCCTCGACGAACGGCACGCCCTGCGCCTTGAAGTAATCGGGCGACACGGCGTTCATGAACGCCTGCATGTCCTCACCGTCGGCGGCCTTGTGGCCTTCGACCGACATGGTGCTGTCCCACTCGTCGCCGCTGAGGATCGGCACCGACGCGTAGCCCACCGCGGCGATGCCCGGGCTGGCGGCCAGCCGATCCTGCAGCTGATGGTAGAACCGCGTCGCGCGTTGGTCGTCGTAGCCGCTCAAGGCCGGCGCCAGCTGAAACGTCACCAGGTTCTCCAGCGTGACGCCGGTGTCGGTCGTGCGCAGGTTCTGCAGGCTCTGCACGAACAACCCGGCGCCGAACAGCAGCAGGAAGCTGAGCGCCACCTGCGCCGCCACCAGGCCCTTGCGCAGGAACAGCGAGCCGCCGGTGCCGGCCACGGCGCCGACGGTGTCCTTGAGCGTGCCCCACGTGTCGGGCCGGCTGGCGCGCAGCGCCGGCAGCAAACCGAACACGATGCCGGTCAGGCAGGTGAGCACGAAGGTGAAGGTGAGAATGCGCGCGTCGGGTGACGGCTGCAGCAGCAGCGGCGCGCCCTCGATCGGCACGAAGGCGAGCAGGCCGCGCGTCATCACGAACGCCAGCGCGATGCCCAGCGCACCGCCGGCGAACGCCAGCAGCAGGCTCTCGGTGAGCAGCTGACGCACCAGCTGGCGCCGCGTCGCGCCCAGCGACAGCCGCACCGCGATCTCCTTCTGGCGCATGAACGCCCGGGCGATGAGCAGGTTGGCGACGTTGGCGCAGGCGATGAGCAGCACCAGGCCGACCATGCACATGAGCACGATCAGCGCCACCGAGAAGTCGTTGCGGATCGGCGAGAAGCCGACGTCGGCCTTCACCACCAGCAGCCGGCCCTTCATGAACTGCTCGCGGTTGTAGGCGGTCCAGTCCTTGGCGCGGGGCAGCGTCATCTCGTCCTGACGCAGTTGCGTGAACAGCGTCTGCAACGGCGCCGCCGCGGATTCGACGGTCCAGCCGGGCTTCAGCCGCGCGAACACCTGCACCCAGCGGGTCCGCTCGTCGTCCATCTTCAACCACGCCCATTCGGGCGCGATGATCGGCTGCATCAGGATCGGGACGCGGATCTGCGGCGAGCGGGTGGGGTCGAGGCCGGCGAAGCCCGCCGCGGAGACGCCGACCACCGTCATCGGGTAGTTGTTGACCAGCATCTTGCGGCCGATCACCGCACGGTCGCCGTTGAACCGACGCAGCCAGTAGTCGTGACTCAGCACGACGACGGGGTGGCCAAGATACGTGCGGTCGTCCTCCTCCGAGTTGAAGACGCGGCCGGCGGCCGCCGGCACGCCGAGCATCGTGAAGTAGTTGCCAGAGACCAGCTCGGCGTCGAGCCGTTCGGTCTGGTTGTCCACGCTGACCGACGTCTGGACGAGCCGGCGCGCCAGCACCTCGCTCAGCGGCTCGGCACGCTGCTGGTACTGCCTGTAGATGGGGTACGAGTGCATCCGCGTCCCCATGTTGCTGCCGTTGTGCGGGCCCTGCTGGTAGAGCATCACCAGGCTCTCGGGGTCGCGCACCGGGAGCTGGCGCAGCAGGATCTGGTCGATGAGGGTGAAGATGGCGGTGTTGGCGCCGATCCCGAGGGCGAGCGAGAGGATGGCGACCGCGGCGAAGAGGGGGCTGCGGCCGAGGCCGCGCAGGGCCAGGCGAAGGTCGTGGGTCGGCAGCGTCACGCCGGCTTAGACGGACGCCGGGGCTCGGGGGTTGGGTACCCGAGCCCCGAGACCCGCTACTTCGGATACGAGAACGCGACGTCGGTGGTCGTCTGGCCGTTGATGGTGAACGACTTCACCACGCCCGTGAACGTGGTCTGCGCCTTCAGCGCCGGCAGCGTGCCGCCGAACTGCGACGAGTTCCCCACCGTGTCGCCGGTGAGCCCGTTGGCCGTCGACGCCAGCGACAGCGCCGTCGGCTGGCCGCCCGGCGGCGTCACCTGCAGCTCGATGGTCCTGGCGGTGGTGCGCTGGGTGTTCATCCCCATGCCGTCGAGCACATAGGCGGTGAGCAGGCCGCTCGACGGGTCGAGCACGAACTCCAACTGCGCCCCGCTGCCCATCTTCACCGTGGTGCCGCCGTGCGGCGGGGGGTGGACCATGGTCGAGCTGTCCGCGCTCATGCCGCCGGCCTCTTCCGGCGACATCTCGCCCGAGTCGGTCGGGGTGATCTTGGCGGCGGCCGGCGCCTCGGCCGGCTTCTCTCCACCACCGCACGCGGCGGTCAGCCCGGTCACCGCAACGAAGGTCGCGGCCGTCAGTACTCGCAGTCCTCTCACGTCGTCCTCCAGAAAATCGAACGTCGCGGTGAACGGTCCGGGTGACGATTCCCGGGCGGCCGGCCCGCAACCGGTCGATTGTACCGCGCCGGCCCGGCGAGCCGCGCAGCGCGCACGGGCGCTTGGTACACTCCGCGGATGCACCGCCGCCCCTTCGCGCTGCTCCTCGGACTCGTGGTCGTCACTGCCCTGGCGCCGGCCGACGCGGTCACCTCGCTGCCCTCCGCCGACGGCCAGTTCTGGGACATCCAGGACACCTCGCCGTGGGCGCAGGACAGCGGCGGCATCGCCACCGGCGGCCGGGCCGCGCCGTTCAACGGCTTCGGCTACCTGAAGCTGCAGGTACGGCGCGGACGCACGGCGCCGCCCACGGTGCGCAACCACTACCTGCGCGGCTTCGGCCTGGCCCACGACGACGGCGAGCGCTTCGACAGCATCACCCCGGTGCTGGTGGACGGCGTGGTCGTGGCGCGGGCGATCTTCGCGCCGAAGGACACGACGTACCTCCGCTACTTCGACAGCGTCACCAACAGCACCGACGAGCCGCGCACGGTGCAGTTGGCCTGGGGCGGCGCCGCCGGCGCCTACGACGACGGCGGACGCGCCGCCGTGGCCGCGACCTCGAGCGGCGACACGCGCATCGACGCCGCCGACACGTTCGTCACCATGATGCAGAACGCCCGCGGCGTGGACGATCCGCGGCAGGGGCCGTCGGGCCACGGGCCGTCGGCGCACGTCCTCGGCTCGCGCGCCGCCGCGCTGCGCACCGCCACCGGCGACATGTACGCGGATCCGTTCAGCGACGCGTGGCCGGGCTTCGACCCGGCCCACGTCGGCTACGTGTTCACGCTCGACGTGGCGCCGCGCGCGACGGTGGCGCTGGTGACGTTCGTCGTCAAAGGTCTGAGCGAGGTCTACGATCCGCGCGGCGGACCGCCGGCACCGCGCCAGGACGGGCTGCTGTTCACCTGGACCGAGCCGCCCTACGCCGGCGCCGATGCGCGCATTCCGGCGGCCGGCAGCGAAATCGCACGCGTCACGGACGTGGCGCGCCAGCTGGTGCGCGAGCCCGATCTGCGTGGGCTCACGCGGGTGCAGCAGGCGCAGATCGTCAATTGGGACGTGCCGCGCGGCGCCGCCGCGGCGCCCTTCACCGTGTTCGACAAGAGCGTCGACGAACTGCAAGCGGCGATGACCGCGGGTGCGATCACCAGCGAGGATGTCGTCCGCGAATACCTGACCCGCGCCAGCGTGTACGACCGCCACGGCCCGACGTTCCGGGCACTGCTGTCGTTGAATCCGCGGGCCATCGCCGACGCGCGCGAGCGTGACGCGATGCGGGCGGCGGGGCGCGTCCTCGGCCCGTTCCACGGCGTGCCGATCGTGTTCAAGGACAACATCGACGCCACCGAGCTGCCGACCACCGGCGGCGCGCTGGCGCTGCGCGATCATCGGCCGCGTGTGGACTCGCGGGTGGCGGCCGGCATGAAGGCGGGCGGCGCGGTGGTGCTGGGCAAAGCGAATCTCGACGAGTTCCCGTTCGGCGACTTCGGCGTCAGCACGGTAGGCGGCACGGTGGGCAACGCCTACGACCCCTCGCTCTCCACCGCGGGCTCGAGCGGCGGCAGCGCCACGGCCGTCGCCGCCAGCCTGGCGGCGCTCGCCTTCGGCACCGACACGTGCAACTCGCTCTCGAACCCCGCCGGGTTCGCGTCGCTGGCCACCATCCGCACCACCCGCGGGCTCACCAGCCGCGCCGGGGTGATGCCGCTCAACACCTACAACGACGCGGTCGGGCCGATGGGCCGCACGGTGCGCGACGTGGCGCTGGCGCTCGACCTCGTCACCGGCGCAGATCCGAGCGACCCGGTGACGCTCGAGGCCGCGGCGCACAACGGGCCGTCGTTCGTCGCCAACCTCGGCGCCGCTGCACTGAAAGGCAAGCGCATCGGCCTCTTCCGCCAGCGCTTCGTCGGCATCACCGGCGAACGCGAGGTGGCCGACACGATGACGCGCGTGGCCGGCGAACTGCGGGCCGCCGGGGCCACCGTGATCGACGTCGCCGTGGCCGACTACGACGACAAATACCGCGTGGCCCGCGGCACCGCGCCCGGGTCGCTGCTGGCCGGGTGGACGGCGTACCTGTCGCGCGGCGCCGTGCCCGGCGATCGTGTGATCACGGTGGAGGAACTCGTCGCGTCGGGTCAGTTGGCACCGGCCGGCCAGCGGCGGCTCGCCGATGCCCTGCGTCCCGTGCCGTCGGGCCCGGCGCTGGATGCCGCCACCCGCGACTTCGTCGCCCGCCGCGAGACGTTCCGCCAGGTGCTGGTGGACGCCATGGAGGCACAGCAGCTCGACGCGCTGCTCTACCCCGCCAACCAGGCCCGCCCGCACACGCACGAAGGCGGCGCCGAGCGCTACGGCACCGAGCCCGGCACGTGTGAGGAGAGCGCTGCCACCGGCCTGCCGCAGGTCACGGTGCCGGCCGGCTACCTCGGCGGCCGCTACCCGGTCGGCATCTCGTTCCTCGGCCGCATGTGGGACGACCGGCGCCTGCTGGCCCTCGCCCACGCGTATGAGCAGGCGACGCGCCACAGGCGTCCTCCTTCTACCGTCAAGTGACGGGAGGTAGTGGCCACAGACACCGTCACACCGTGACGCTGTCTGTGACCTGCCCTAGCCGCCAGCCGCTAGCCGCTGTTGCAGGCAATAGCGGGGTCCCGTGCGTCGAGCGCGGGGAACTTCGCTATTGCCTGCAACGTAGACATCGTTTAGCCTGCATTGCAGACATGAAGCCCACTCCTTACGTCGGCGAGTTCGAGTACGCGGTGCTGCTGGCCCTCCTGCACCTGGAGGGCACCGAGGAGGCCTACGCCGTGCCGGTACGGGCGCTGCTCGAGCAGCGCACGGGACGGCCGGTGGCCCGCGGCGCGCTCTACACCGCGCTCGAACGGCTGGAGACCAAGGGGTGCCTGCGCTCGCGGATGGGCGATCCCACTGCGGAACGCGGCGGCAAGGCGAAGCGCTACTTCTCGGTGACGCCGCTCGGCGTCAAGGCGCTCAAGGCGATGCATGCGTCCCTGGCCAACCTGTCCCGCGGCCTCGAAGCCGTTCTGGAGCAGCCATGACGCCGTCTCCGTCCACGCCCGTGATCCCGCCCGACTGGGCCGAACGTCTCCTCCGCGCCGCCGTGCGCGACGCCGACTGGCGTGATGCGGTGAGCGGCGACCTGCGCGAGGAGTTCGCCGCCGTGGCGTGCCGCGCCGGCTACACCGCGGCCCGACGCTGGTACTGGCGTCAGGCGTTGCCTTTGGCGGCGCGCTTCGCCGCCGGCCGCATCGTGCCCGCGCTCACGCCGCCGCGACGCCGTCGGCTGGCCGTGGCCGACATCGAGCGCACGTCGCGGCTCGGATCCAGCTGGTCGCGCGAGCTGCGGCACGCGTGGCGCGCGCTGTGGCAGCGTCCGGCGCTGGCGGCGGTGATCGTCGGCACCCTGGCGGTGGCGCTGGCCGCCAACGCGGTGATCTTCAACCTGGCCGATGCGCTCTATCTGCGCCCGTTCCGCTTCGCCGAGGTGGACCGGCTGATCGTCGTGGCATCGGACACCGGCGCCGGCAAGCCGTACTTCGACCGGGAATCCGTCACCGCCGCCGACTTCCGCGACTGGCGCCGCACGCTCACCACGGTGTCGCACCTGGCGGCGCTGGAATGGTGGGATCCGAACTTCTCCGGCGTCGAGCGTCCCGAGAGCCTGCACGGCTTCCTGGTGACGCCCGGGTACTTCGAGCTGTTGGGCGTCCAGCCGCTGTTCGGCCGGACGTTCACCGACGACGACGGCCGGCCCAACGCCACGCGCACCGTGATCCTGTCGCACGCGCTGTGGCTGCGCCGCTTCAACGCCGACCCCGGGATTGTCGGCACGACGCTGCGGCTCGACGGCACGCCGCACGAAGTGGTCGGCGTGATGCCGCCGCGCTTCGTCGTGCCCTACGGGTCGGACGTGTGGGCGCCGATCGCCTACGACGACGCGGCGTGGGCCGACCGCAAGCGCGACTACCTGCTCACGTTCGGTCGGCTGGCCGACGGGCAGACGCTCGAATCGGCCCGCGCCGAGCTGGAGGCGGTGGTCGCGCGCCAGGCGGTGGAGTTCCCGGAGACGAACCGCAACCGCCAGGTCACCGTGGTCAGCTTCTCGCGCGGCCTCGGCGACGACGCGGTCGGCCCTTTCGTCGCCATCTGGCAGGCGGCCGCGGTGCTGCTGCTGCTCATCGCGTGCGCCAACGTCGCCAACC
>CAYUAX010000147.1:9922-12929 GCA_964442845.1 uncultured Bifidobacteriaceae bacterium
CGATTGCCGCGGCGCTCGAGCAGGAATATCCGCAGCGCAACGCCGGCTGGTCGGTGACCCTGGTGCCGGTGCACGAGCAGATGGTGGAGGAGATCCGCCCGGCGCTCGGGGTGCTGTCGGGGGCGGTGCTCCTGGTGCTGCTGCTCGCCTGCGTCAACGTCGCCAACCTGCTGCTGGCGCGCGGCACCGAGCGGCAGCCGGAGTTCGCGATCCGCCTGGCGCTCGGCGCCAGCCGGCTGCGCCTGGCCCTGCAGTTGCTCATCGAGGGCGTGTGCCTGGCGGTGCTCGGCGTCGCGGTGGGCACGGGACTGGCCAGCGCGGCGATCACGCTGTCGCGCGGCTTCCTGCCCGAGACGGTCGTCCGCTTCGTACCCGGGTACGAGTACCTCAAGCTCGACCTGGCCACCTTCGCGGCCATGGCCGCACTCGGCGCGCTCGCGACCATCGTGTTCTCGCTGGTGCCGGCGGTGCAGGCGGCCCGCGGCGGCCCGACCGCGCCGGCGATGAGCCAGGCGCGCGCCTCGACGGCGCCGCCCGGGCGCCAGCGGCTGCGATCGCTGCTGGCCGGCGCGCAAGTGGCGTTGACGATCGCCCTGGTGGTGGCCGCGGCGCTGATCGTCGGCGCGTTGAACCGCGCCGCCTACGGCGCCACCGGGTTCGACCGGCGCAACCTGATCACGGCCCAGCTCACGCTGCCCGAAGCGCCGTACAAGGACCTCGATCGGCGGCGGCAGTTCACCATGGTCGTGCTCGACCGGCTGCGCGCGCTTCCGTCGGTGACCGACGCCGGCGCCGCCACCGTGCTGCCCTACACGAACCTCGCGGCCAGCCGCACGCTGTTCGTGGAAGGTCGGCCGATCGACGACACGGCGCCCGAGCGCACCGTCGATCTGCAGCGGGCCTCGCCCGACTACCTGGAGACGCTGCGCATTCCGGTGCTGCGCGGTCGCGGGCTGACAGCAGGCGACGGCGCCAGCGCGCCGCCGGTGGCGCTGGTCAGCCAGCGGCTGGCCGATCAGTATTTTCCAGGCGACGATCCCATCGGCCGGCGCATCCGCGTGGGCGACGACGCCACGTGGATCACGATCGTCGGCGTCACCGGCGACATCGTCCAGGACTGGTTCCTTGGCCGCATCAATCCCACCGTCTACCGTCCGCTCGAGCAGGACCCGACGCTGCGCGTGATGTTCGCGGCGCGCACCACCGGCGATCCGCTGCAGCTGGCGGCCGACGTCCAGCGGGCGGTGGTCGCCGCCGACCCCGATCAGCCCATCGAGGTGCTGGCCTCGATGGACGAGGTGGTGCGTAACAAGGTGGCCGGCATCAACTACTTCGCGCAGGCCCTCACGCTGATGAGCGGCATCGCGCTGGTGCTGGCGCTCACCGGGATGTACAGCCTGATGGCGTACCTGGCGGCGCGGCGCACGCGCGAGATCGGCGTGCGCGTGGCCCTGGGGGCGACGCGGCGCCAGGTGACCTGGCTCACCGCGAGCCGGGCCGGCCGCATCGCGCTCGGCGGCGCCGCGGCCGGCGCGGCGCTGGCGGTGGCGCTGGGCCAGGTGATGCAGTCGGCGCTGTTCGGCCTGATCACGCCCAGCGCATTGACCATCGCCGCCGCGGCCCTGACGCTCGTCGTCGTCACGATGGCCGCTGGCTATCTCCCCGCCCGCCGCGCCGCCGCTCAGGACCCGTGGCAAGCGCTTAGGACGGAGTGACCTGGGGGACGAGTCTTCGGGACGGCGTGAGCCCGCCCCAGTCCCCAGCCCCCAGCCCCCAGCCCCTAAGTGCCGTTTCGTCTATGTGATACGACCAAACGTAGTCAGACTTATGTGAATCGAAGAATCAATAAGATTGACTAACTGTGCGCGGAGCCGCTAGCCTTTGCAGACGATGGCAGGCCCAAAAAGAACCGGCGCACAGATCCTCTGGGAATCCCTGGTCCGCGAAGGCGTGACCTGCGTGTTCGGGTATCCGGGCGGGGCGATTCTCCCCGCCTACGACGCGATGCTCGACTACCCCATCCGTCACATCCTGGTCCGCCACGAGCAGGGCGCGACGCACATGGCCGACGGCTACGCCCGGGCCACCGGGCAGGTCGGCGTGGCGATTGCCACCTCGGGCCCGGGGGCCACGAACCTGGTCACCGGCATCGCCACGGCGATGATGGACAGCTCGCCGATCGTCTGCATCACCGGCCAGGTGGGCAGCAAGCTCATCGGCTCGGATGCCTTCCAGGAAACCGACATCACCGGCATCACGCTGCCGATCACCAAGCACAACTACCTGGTGTCGAACCCCGAAGACGTCGCCGCCACGGTGCGCGAGGCGTTCTACGTGGCGCGCACCGGCCGGCCCGGCCCGGTGTTGATCGACCTCACCAAGGACTGCCAGCAGCGCTCCTGCGAGTTCGAGTGGCCGGAGGCGCACGCGCCGCTCGGCTACCGGCCCGACCTGCGGCCGAGCCAATCCGAGCTGCAGAAGGCGGTGGATCTCATCCACGCCGCCAAGCGGCCGCTGATCCTGGCCGGCAACGGCATCATCAACGCCGGCGCCAGCGACCTGGTGCGCCGCTTCGCCGAGCACGCCGACGTCCCGATCGCGATGACGCTGCTCGGCATCGGCGGCATCCCGGCGTCGCATCCGCTCAACCTCGGCATGATGGGCATGCACGGCGAGGCCTGGGTCAACACCGCCATCCAGGAAGCCGACCTGCTGATCGCGCTGGGCATGCGCTTCGACGACCGGGTCACCGGCAACGTCAAGACCTACGCCCTGAACGCGAAGAAGATCCACGTCGAGATCGACCGCGCCGAGATCAACAAGAACATCAAGGTGGACGTCGGCCTGGTCGGCGACCTGGCCCGCATCGTCGAGGACCTGCTGCCGCGCGTCGAGCGCGGCGACCGCGCCGAGTGGCGCGCGCACATCACCCACCTCAAGGGCGATGCGGCGGTGCGCGACATCCAGAACCTGCCCGACAACGGCCACCTCTACGCCGCGCACGTCA
>CAYUAX010000148.1:0-12791 GCA_964442845.1 uncultured Bifidobacteriaceae bacterium
GCACGCCGCCGAGCGACAGGCGGACGAACTTGCGGTTCATCGCCCGGGCGATCGATTTGGCCAGCGAGGTCTTGCCGACCCCGGGCGGCCCGGCCAGGGTGAGGATGGTGGCCTTGGGCTTCTTGACCAGGGCCCGCACCGCCAGGAACTCGAGGACGCGCTCCTTGATCTTCTCGAGGCCGTAGTGGTCCTCGTTGAGCACCTGCTCGGCCACCTTGAGGTCGCGGCTCTCCTTGGTCTTCTTGTGCCAGGGCACCGCGATCAGCCAGTCGAGGTAGTTGCGCGAGACGGTCGCCTCGGCCGACATCGGCGGCATCGCCTCGAGGCGCTTCAGCTCCTGGAGGGCCTTCTCGGCCACGTCCTTGGGCATCCGCGCCTGGTCGATCTTCTTCTTCAGGTCGTCGGTCTCGTTGCCCTTGTCGTCCTTGCGGCCCAGTTCCTTCTGGATCGCCTTCATCTTCTCGTTGAGGTAGTACTCCTTCTGCGCCTTCTCCATCTGCTTCTTGACGCGCGACTGGATGCGGCGATCGACCTGGAGCTTGTCCACCTCGGCGTCGAGGATGCCGGCGATGCGGTTGAGGCGTTCGAGCGGCGAGATGATCTCGAGCAGGTTCTGCTTCTCTTCGACGCCGACCAGCAGGTGGGCGGCGATGGTGTCGGCCAGCTTGCCGGGATCGTCGACCTTGACCGCGGCGATCATCGCGTCGTAGTGCAGGTTGTTGGAGAGCTTGACGTACTGCTCGAACAGGGCGACGACGCGGCTCATCGTCTGCTCGACGTCGCCGGCGGTCTCACGCTGCTTCTGCAGCACCTTGACGACGACGCGGAAGAAGCCCTTGTCTTCCTTCCACTCGATCACCCGGGCCCGCTCGACGCCCTCGACCAGCACCTTGATGTTGCCGTCGGGCAGCTTGAGGCTCTGCACCACGTTGGCGACGCAGCCCATCATGAAGACGTCTTCGGGCCGCGGGTCGTCGGTGCTGGCGTCGTGCTGGGCGGCGAGGAAGATCCGCTTGTCCTTGCCGAGCGCGTGCTCGAGGGCGCGGATCGACGACGGCCGTCCGATCACGAACGGCATCATCATGTGCGGGAAGACGACGACGTCGCGCAGGGGAACGACGGGGAGGGTCTCGTAGACTTCCATTACCCAGCTTTCTCGATGACTTCCAGGGCGGTGTTCTTCGTGAGCACCATTTCGCGAGTGACCACGACCTCGCGGCCCTTCTTCTGCCCGGGCAGGCTGTACATCAGCTCGAGCATCAGGTCTTCGATGATCATGCGCAGGCCGCGGGCGCCGATCTTCCGCTCCAGCGCCATGTCGGCGATCGCCTCGAGCGCGTCGTCGGTGAAGCGCAGCTTCACGTTCTCGTACTCGAACAGCTTCTGGTACTGGCGGGCGATGGCGTTGCGCGGCTGGGTGAGGATCTGCACCAGCGCCGGCCGATCCAGCTCGTGCAGCGTGCCGAGCACCGGCAGGCGGCCGACGAACTCGGGAATCAGCCCGAACTTGATCAGGTCCTGCGGCTCGACCTGCTCGAGCATGGCGCCGGCATCGCGCTGCTTGCGGCTCTTGACGTCGGCCTTGAAGCCGAGCGTCTTGCGGCCGAGGCGGCGCTCCACCACCTTCTCCAGGCCGACGAACGCCCCGCCGCAGATGAACAGGATGTTGGTGGTGTCGATCTGGAAGAATTCCTGGTGCGGGTGCTTGCGGCCGCCCTGCGGCGGCACGTTGGCCACCGTGCCCTCGAGGATCTTGAGCAGCGCCTGCTGCACGCCCTCACCCGACACGTCGCGGGTGATCGACGGGTTCTCGTCCTTGCGGCCGATCTTGTCGATCTCGTCGATGTAGACGATGCCCTGCTGGCACTTCTCGATGTCGCCCCCGGCCGCCTGCAGCAGCTTGAGGATGATGTTCTCGACGTCCTCGCCGACGTAGCCGGCCTCGGTGAGGGTGGTGGCGTCGACGATGGTGAAGGGAACCGAGAGGAGCTTGGCGAGGGTCTGGGCGAGCAGGGTCTTGCCGGTGCCGGTCGGGCCGATCAGCAGGATGTTCGACTTGGTGAGCTCGACGTCCGCCCGGCCCTTCGGTTGCTTCTGTATCTCGAGCCGCTTGTAGTGGTTGTAGACCGCGACCGCGAGCTTCTTCTTGGTGCGTTCCTGGCCGATGACGTACTCGTCGAGGAACTTCTTGATCTCGGGCGGCGCCGGCAGCGCCGAGCGCAGGCTGCGGCTCTCGCGGTTGTCGTCGGCGATGATGTCGTTGCAGACCTCGACACACTCGTCGCAGATGAACACCGTCGGGCCGGCGATGAGCTTCCTGACGTCGTTCTGATCCTTGTTGCAGAACGAGCAGCGCAGGATCTCGCCTTCGCCGTTCTTTTTGACCATAGGGATGCTCGTGGGCGGGAGGCGCCGCAGGGCGCCCCTCCTCGATGTTACACCCGTTTCCGAATCACATCGTCAAGTATTCCGTAGTCCTTGGCCTGGTCGGGCGACATGATGTAGTCGCGCTCGGTGTCGTCCTGGATGCGCTTGGCGTCCTGGCCGGTGTGGTGGACCAGGATCTCGTTCAGCCACTCGCGCATGCGCAGAATCTCCTTCGCCGCGAGGTCGATGTCGGTGGCCTGGCCGCCGAGGCCCGACATCCACGGCTGGTGGATCAGCACGCGCGAGTTGGGCAGCGAGAAGCGCTTGCCCTTGGCGCCGGCGGCGAGCAGCACCGCGGCGATCGACGCCGCCTGGCCGATGCACAGCGTCTGCACGTCGGGACGCACGAACTGCATGGTGTCGTAGATGGCGAAGCCGTCGGTGATCGAGCCGCCCGGGCTGTTGATGTAGAGCAGGATGTCCTTGTCGGGATCCTCGGCCTCGAGGAACAGCATCTGCGCCACGACCAGGTTGGCGACGTTGTGGTCGATCGGCGTGCCGATGAAGATGATGTTGTCCTTCAGCAGCCGCGAGAAGATGTCGTAGGCGCGTTCGCCGCGGTTGGTCTGCTCGACCACCATCGGCACGAGCTGCATCTGCGCTTGGGTCACGATACGGTTCCTCTGTCTCTGTCGTCGGGCGGTCAGCCCACCACCTGGACGCGGCCGAGCACCGCGTTGACGGCCTTTTCGCGGCGCATGCCGACCTGCATGCGGCCCAGGCCGTCTTCCTCGTCGAGCCGGGCGCGCACCGCGGCGGCGGTCAGCCCGGCGCGTTCGGCGTAGCGTTCGACTTCGGCGTCGAGCTCGCCCGGCGTCACCTCGATGCCGTCCTTGCGGGCGATCTGATCGAGGACCAGGGCCGAGGCCACCGCCTCCTGGGCCGGCTCGCGCTGGCCCTGGCGGAATGCCGCCCAGTCGATGTTGGTGCGGCGCGGATCGATCTGCTGCGACATCAGCCGGCGGGCGAACTCCTCGACCCGGCGATCGACTTCGCGATCGACCAGGGCCCCGGGCACCGGGAAGGGCAGGCGCTTGGCCAGCTGCTTGAGCAGGTCGGCGCGCAGCTGCCGCTCCGAGGCGTCCTTCGACTCGGCCTCGAGGTCGCCGCGGACGCGGGCACGCAGCGCCTCCAGCGTCTCCAGGTCCTCGCCGAGGTCCTTGGCGAACTCGTCGTCGAGCGCCGGCACGACGCGGCGGCGCAGTTCCTTCAGGTGCACCGTGTAGGCCACCGACGTCCCGGCCAGCTCGGTGACCGCGTAGTCGGCCGGGTAGTCGAGGGTGAACGACCGGCTCTCGCCGACCGTCATGCCGACCACTTTCTCGTCGAACCCCGGCGGGTTGGCCGGCGCGCCCATTTCGATCGACACCTTCTCGTGCGCGTCGGCGGGGGCCACCACGCCGTCGGCGCCGGTGGTCCGGCGCTCGAGGTCGATCACCAGCGTGTGGCCGTCACCGACCCCGCCTTCCACCGGCTCGAAGCGCGCGGCGCGTTCGCGCAGCCGTTCGAGCGTGGCCTGCACGGCGTCGTCGTCCACGGTGACCGCGGCGCGTCGCAGCTGGATGTCGCCGAAGTCGCCCGGATCGAACGGCGGGACGACGTCGAAGCTGGCGGTGAAGGAGAGCGGTTTGCCCTCTTCCACCACCACGTCCTTGACGTCGGGCGTGTCCACCGGTTCCACGCCGCGGTCGGACAGCACCCGGTCGATGGTCCGCGGAATGAGGTCGTGGGCGACGTCGTGGAGGATCTGGGCGCGAAACCGCTGCCGCACCACCGCCGGCGGCACCTTGCCGGGCCGGAAGCCGGGCAGGCGGGCGGATTTGGTGTATTCCCGGGTCACCCGGTCGATGGCGGTCTCCACCTCGGTGGTCGGGATCTCCACCGTGAGGTGCCTGCGCGTCTCGTTGACGTCTACCAGTTCAGTCTTCATCTAGTTGCGGGAAGGGGGAAGCGGAGGGCGGAAGCGCCCGCGACGCGAAGGCGAAATGCGAAAGGAGGGACTCGAACCCCCATAGCCTTGCGGCTACCGGATCCTAAGTCCGGCGCGTCTGCCAGTTCCGCCACTTTCGCACGGGAAGCCGCTCGAGTGAGAGTAGCACGGTTCACGGCGCGGCCTGTCCGCGCCCATGGCCCTACATGTTGGCTCGCGCGACGTGGCCTGTGCTGTGGATTGTGGCGAGGTCGTGACACGGCTTCTCTGATTTGTCGGCCCCAGCGAGGCCCCGCGCCAGTCCCCGCAATCTCAGGCCAACGGCCTGAGATTGCTCACCACCACCTCATCCACGAACCCGCGCCGGTCGGCGCGGGTGTTGATGGCCCGGCGGGCGGGAACGCGGCGCAGCCGCAGGCCCGCCGACGTGGCACTGCGACCCTTGTACAGCCGCTCGATCGACGCCGCGCTCGAGTTGCTGAGCAGCACGTGCACGCCCCGCGCGGCCAGCGCCACCGCCAGCGCCTGCAGCCGCGCCTGGTCGTCGTCCGAGAACCCCTGCGCCGTGTAGTGGCGAAAGTTGGCCGTTCGCCCCAACGGCGCGTACGGCGGATCGAAGTAGACGAACGCCCCGGGCTCGGCTTCACCGACCGCGGTGTGGAACGGCTGGCAGTCCAGGGTCACGTCCGGCGAGGCCAGCACTGCCGCCACGGCCCGCAGGCGCTCCTCCTGGACGATGCGCGGCCGCACGTAGCGCCCGGCGGGCACGTTGTAGCCGCCCGAGCGGTTCAGCCGGAACAGGCCGTTGTAGCCGGTGCGGTTCAGGTAGAGCAGCGCGGCGGCCAGATCCACGCCGTAGTCGTCGGGGCGCCCGCCGGTGGCCATCCAGGCGGCGCGCGCCGGGTTGAAGCGCCGGTCGCGCACCTCGTAGTAAAAGGCGGCGCCGCCCGCGGCGTGGCCGGCCGCCAGTTCGTGCAGCGCGGCGATCACCTCGTCCACGGCGTCACGCACGCGCAGGTAGCAGCCGACGAGGTCGGGGTTCTCGTCGCTCAAGTGCGCCGGCACGCCGGCGAGGCGACCCGCGGCCAGCAGGTCGAAGAACACGGCGCCCGAGCCCAGGAACGGCTCGTGGTAGGCGGTGATCCGCCGCGGGTAATAGGTGCGCAGAACCGGCAGCAGCTGCCGCTTGCCACCGGCCCATTTGAGGAACGGGCGCGCCTCGCTCGACGCCGTCACCCCGAAGATCTTAGCAGCCCCGGCCGATCAGTCGCCGGCGCGGGCCTCGGCCCACCACCAGGCGCCCAGCGTGATCGCCAGCAGCAGAGTGGCTGTGCTCATCACCGCGAACTGGGCGCGGACCCGCGCCAGGAGCGACAACGTGGCCTCGGCGACCACGGCCGACGACGTGGCCGGTCCGGCCGCCGACCCGGCCAGCCACGCCAGGGCCGCCAGCCCGATCACCACCGCCGCCAGGCCGACCGCCACCGCCACGTTGAAGCCCCAATCCACCACCTGCTCGCGGCGCCAGGCCTCCTGGCGGGTCGCCGCCACGACCCGGGCCGCGAAGGCCGGCGTCGCCACCGGCGCCGGCCATTCGCTCAACACGCGGTCGAGGCGGATGGCCAGGGCCAGCCGTGCCTGGCACGCGGCGCAGGTGTCGAGGTGGGCGCGCTGGGCCGGCGTGGCCGGCTCGCCGGCGGCGAGCGGCTCGATCGCCTCACGAAGCGCGGCGCAGTCGAGCGCGCTCATGCCAGATCCCCTTCGAGCGCCTCGCGCAGCAGGCGCTTGGCGCGAAAGAGGTGGGTTTTCACGGTGCCCAGCGGCATGCCCAGCGACGCCGCCAGCTCCTCGTACTTCACGCCCTTCACGTAGTGACCGTGGACCAGCAGCCGGTAATGGGCCGGCAGGCGGGCCATGGCCTTGGCCAGGCGATCGCGCAGCTCGACGTCGGTGAACTGGCGGTCCTCGCCGCCGTAGGCCCGGCCGGGGCCGGTCTCGTCGTCGAGCGAGAGGTCGTGAGGACGTTCGCGGCCGCGGACCTCGAACGCGACGTTGGAGACGATGCGGTAGATCCAGGTGGAGAGCTTGGCCTCGCCGCGGAAATACGGCAGGCCGCGGTGCACGCGGAGGAACACCTCCTGCGCCACGTCCTCCGCGCGCTGCGGGGTCACGAGCCGGGCGGCCAGGGCGAGCACCATGGGCGAATAGTGGTCCACCAGCTCCCGGAACGCCGCCTCGTCGCCCTGACGGCAGCGGGCGACCAGCTCGCGTTCCTGGGGATCGGGCACCTGCGTCACTTGGACCGGGGCGGCGGGCGGATTTGTTTCACGGCTCCGCCGCGAAACATTCGGCCCCGGCGGCCGAGTCTAATGCTGCGGACGGCCCAAGACACGGGAGAGTGCATGGACGAACGCGAATTCGCACTGCTGGCCTTCATGCTGCCGGCGCTGATCATCGTCGGCGGCGTCGTGATCATCGTGTGGGGTATCCGCCACGCCACCCGCCAGGCCGAACTGGCGCACGCGGAGCGGATGGCGATGATCGAGCGGGGCATGACGCCGCCCGAGTCGCCCCGTCACGAGCGCCGGCGGCGCGCCCACGGCTTCAAGATGTCGCTCGGCATCCTGCTGTGCGGGCTGGGGATGGCCCTGCTGCTGCTCATCACCTTCGCGGCCGGGGCGTTCGGCACCGGCCTGGGCATCGGCGGCGCCATCGCGACGGTGGGCCTGGCGTTCATCGTCAGCGCGATGGTCAGCGAGCGCGACGCGTCGATCGACGAGCAGCTGCCGGCGCGCCGCACCGAGGTGCACGGCACCCGGTTCGAGCCGCCGCCGGCGCCGCGGCCGGCGGCCGACCCGTTCAACGGCGGCGAGCCGCCGTCGGCGTGACGGTCAGCGAAACTCGACCTTCACCAGCGGCTTGTTGATCTTGATGCCGTCCAGGGTGGCCAGCAGCGGCCGCGCCTCGGCCAGGGAGAGATCGGGGCCGAACACCTTGTCGAGCGTCTTCAGCCGGCTGTCGTCGGCCAGCAACGTGTCCATGTCGAGCGCCATCAGGGTGATGCGCCGGCCCTCGACGTAGTCGGCGTTGGTGCGCACGATGTCGCCGTCGACCTCGAGCGCCAGCCCCACCTTGAAGCCGCGGAACATCGTCCGCACCATCTCGCGCACTTTCGCGTCGCTGACGTCGGAGAAATCCTGCGGCGCGCCGGCGCCGGGACCCTTGGGGCCGGTCTTCTTCTTGCCCGGCCGATCGTCGAAGGCGATGCTGAGCAGCGCGTGGCCCTGCGGCGTGGTGGTGAAGGTGAACGCGGTGCGGTCGCCGGCCGACGCGCCGCCAGGGCCGCCCGCCGGGCCGGGCATGAGGAACTGGTCGGCCTTCACCTTGCGGATGTCGCGAAAGCTGTAGGTGGCGACGGCGCCCTGGTAGCCGGCCGCGGCAGTCACCGGCTCCACCGACACCAGCGTCACGCCGTCGCCGACGCGGGCGGCATCGGCGCGCAGGTCTTCCGCCTTGGGCCCGCCCCCCGATTTCGACGATCGCGCCGCGCCGCCCTTGTTCTTGAAGCCCATGCCGCCCAGCGCGTCCTCGAGGCCCTGGGTGCTGACCAGCAGCCGCTGCTGGATCGTGCCGCTGCCGTCGGCCTTCAGCGTGATGACCGTGCTGGTGTCGAGGCAGGCGGTGCAGGCCGCGGCGGCGACGACGGCGAGGAACGCGCGGGGCGCGGACATGGTGCGTCGCGCCTTACTTGAAGGCGATCGTCACGACCGGGTCGTTCACCTTCAGGCCCTTGATGTCCTTCAGGTACGGCTTCAGCTCGGCCACCGAGGCGTTGGGCCCGAGCACCTTCTGCACTTCCTTCAGCTTGGCCTCGTCGGCGAGCAGCGCCTCGAGATCCATCTCGAGCAGCGTCACCTTGTTGCCGGCGACGTGATCGGCGTTGGTCTTGACGATGGCCCCGGCCACCTGCAGATCGATGTTCACCTTGAAGCCCTTGAACATCGTCTTCATCATCTCGGTCATCTGCGGGTTGTCCATCTGCGGCCCGCCGGCCGGCGCCGAGGCCGCCTTGTCGCGGGCCGGCTTGTCGTTGAACGTGACCGTCAGGGTGGAGAGCCCGCCGCTCTTCGCCATGGCGAAGGTGACCGGGTTCTCGGTCTTGGGCGCGGTGGTGACGCCGCTGGTCGAGCCCGACAGGTTGGGGTCCTGATCGACGCGCACCTTGCTGATGTCGGTGAAGGCGTAGAGCGTCTTGGCGCCCTCGAAGCCGTCGGCGGCCTTGACCGGTTCTGACGACACGTAGGTGACGCCCTCGCCGAGCCGGGCCGCGGTCTTGCGCAGCTCGTCCTCGCTGATCGCCCCCGGCGATTGCCCCGGACCGCCCGCCGCGCCGAGCCCGCCCAGCATCCCCTTGAGGGCGGCGGTGTTCATCAGCACCGACTGCTCGATGGTGCCGCTGCCGTCGGGCTTGACGGTGATGAGGGTGGCGCTGCGGATGCAGCCCGATCCGATCACGGCGGCCACCAGGGCCGCTGCCAGCTTCGCGGACATCGTCACCTCCGAGGGGAGCTGCCGCGATCATACCTATACTTGGCGGCATGACAGCGGACGGCAGCGGCCGCACGGCGCTCGTCACCGGCGCCTCGGCCGGCATCGGCCAGGCCTTCGCGGAATTGCTCGCCGCCCGCGGCTTCGACCTGGTGCTCACGGCGCGGCGCGCCGATCGGCTCGAGGCGCTGGCCCAGGCGCTGGCCGCCGCGCACGGCGTGCGGGCGCACGTCCTGCCGGCCGATCTGGCCGACCCGGCGGCGCCGGCGGCGTTGTGTGCCCGCCTGGCGGAGCGCGGCCTGGCGATCGACTTCCTGGTCAACAACGCCGGCTACGGGGTGCCCGGCAAGTACGCGAAGACGACCTGGCAGCAGCAGGGCGACTTCCTGCAGGTGCTGGTCACCGCCGTGGCCGAGCTGACGCATCGGCTGCTGCCGCCGATGATCGAGCGGCGCTGGGGCCGCATCGTGCAGGTGGCGTCGCTGGCGGCGCTGGTGCCGGCGGCCCCCGGTCACACGCTGTATGCGGCGTCGAAGGCGTTCCTGCTCAAATTCACCGAGGCGCTGGCGCCCGAGGTGGCGCCGCACGGCGTCCACGTCACGGCGCTGTGCCCCGGCTTCACCTACACCGAGTTCCACGACGTGACCGGGACCCGCGCCCAGGTGAGCACGATGCCGCGCTGGGCGTGGTCGAGCGCCGGTGAGGTGGTGGCGGCCGGGTACGACGCCGTGATGTCGGGACGGAGCGTGGTGGTGCCCGGGCGCGTCAACCGGGCGCTGGCGTTCGGGGCGAAGCATCTGCCCGACGCGGTGGGCCGCGCCGCGGTGCGGCGCAGCGCCAGCCGCTTCCGCAAGGTCTAGGACCCTGGAGGACGCGTGTGTTGATCGCCCGTTCGTTGCCGACGTTCGCCGCCGTGGGGCTGGCGACACTCTGGCTGCCCGCGGCCGCCGCGGCGCAGCAGAACGCCATCCCGCTGGCCGAGGTGCTGCCGCAGCTGCTCGGCAACACCATCGTGCTGCTGCCCACGAACCTGCCCGATCAGCCCAACCACCAGGCGCACTTCAAGCCGGGTCCGGACCAGCTCGAGGTGCCGCGCCAGTTCAACCGCTCGCTGCTCACGCTGTTATCGACGTCGCCGGTGGCCTCGCCGTCGGGCGGCTTCACCTACACGTTCGACCCGGCGCTGGGCACGTTCCGCCGCACCAGCCAGAGCTTCGGCCCGACCTTCGCCGAGCGGGCCATCACCATCGGCAAGGGGCGGGTCAGCGTCGGTATGGGCTATCAGCACGCCACCTACGACACGTTCGAGGGCCTCAACCTGCGCCAGCGCAACCGCAGCAACGAGGAACTGCGCGGCGTCAGCTTCTACGTGCCGCACACGGATTGCTGCAGCAGCGGCGGCGGCACGGCGTCGCGGCCCGACGGCTCGCTCATCTCGCCGGCGTTCGAGGGCGATCTCGTCCGCGCCGACCTGGCGCTGAACGTCACCACCGACTCGACGGTGTTCGCGGTGAACTACGGCGTCCACGACCGCCTCGACCTCGGCGTCGTCGTGCCGTTCCTGCGTGTGAAGATGGACGCCAGCGTGGTGGCGACGATCGAGCGCTTGTCCACGGCCGCCGAACCCGAGATCCACTCGTTCCCCGACGGCGACAGCGCCACCTTCCTGGCCGGCGGCAGCGCCAGCGGTCTCGGTGACATCGTGCTGCGCGCCAAGTGGCGGGCCGTGCCGGCGGCGGGTGGCGGGCTGGCCGTGGCGACCGACGTGCGCGTGCCGACCGGTGACGAGTCGAACCTGCTCGGCACCGGCGGCGTGCAGACCAAGGTCTACGCCGTCGGGTCGATCGCGCGCGGCGGCTTTTCGCCGCACGTCAACGCCGGCTACACCTTCTCGACGGTGGGCGCGCTGCCCGACGCGCGCCTGCGCGACGAGATCAACGTCGCCGCCGGCTTCGACTGGGCGCTCACGCCGCGGGCCACGCTGGCCGTGGATTGGGTGGGTCGTTCGTTGCAGGACGCCGGGCGCCTGCGTCTCGCGGAGAAGACGTTCCGCTACGTCGAGGGCGGCACCGGCACGGGCGGCGGTGGGGGCACGGGCGGCGGGGGCGGCGGCACGGGCGGCGGGGGCGGCGGGGGCGGCACCCGGCCGCCGTCACAGGAACTGACGACGACCCGCACCGAGCTGAAATTCGAGGACGGCAACCTGAACCTGTCGTTCGGCTCGATCGCGTTCCGCTTCTCGCCGTGGCGCAGCGTGCTGGTCACGGCTGGTCTGCTCGTGCCGATGACCGAGGCCGGCCTGCGCGACCGCGTCACGCCGATCATCGGCATCGACTACGGGTTCTGACGGATTCGTTCGTCCTGCCCCTCGGTGCCTGGCACCGGGTGGTATCGCGGTGCCGGGCACCGGGCGGGGCGCCTGACGGGATCCGTCAGCGCGTCGTCTCGATGCGCTGGATCACCCAGCCGCTGCCCATCGGCGCCAGCGTGAAGCGGGCCGACTGGGTGGTGCGCGACGGGCTGCCCACCTTCGGGACCAACGCGTGCGTCACCTCGGCCACCGCGGTGACCGTGGCCTCGCCGATGGTGAGCGCGGTGACCCGCACGCCGAGGCCGTAGCTCACCGCTTCCGCGAACGTGCGCGTCAGCGCCTGCCGCTGTTCCGCTGACAGGCCCGGGTAGACGCGCGCCAGTGCCGCGACGTCGCGCGCGGCATACGCGGCCTGATACGCGGCGATGGCGACGCGGGCGCCGACCTCGGGCGACAGCGCAGGCACGGCGGGCGGGTCGATTGCCGGCGGCGGGGCCGGTGCCGCGGCGGCTGGGGCCGCCGTGTCCGTGCGTTCGCGGGGGCTGGACGCTGCCGGCGACGCCTCGCTGCCGCGCACCGTTTCGACGACGGGTGGGCGCGGGATCGGCGCTTGCGGCGACGCGATCGGCCGCCCGGCCATGGCCTGCTCGGCGGTCTCGAGCGCCCGCTTCACCATGTCGGGCGGCGCGCTGGCCGGCGGGGCGGTGTCGGCCGTCTTCGGGGTGGTGGCCGGCGGTGTCGCGCGCGTGAACGCGTCCGCGGCCTCCCACGTGGCCGTCAGGCCGTCCAGCGTCGGCCCGGCGGCATCGGCGCGGCGGGCGCGCGCCAGGGCCGCCACGCCGCTCCGATAGCTGTCGGTCTCGCGCGCTGCCCGGCCGCGCGCATCCGCCCCCCGCCGCGCGTCGTCGGCGCTGGTGCCGCGCCGCGGCCGCCAGCTCGCCGAGAATGGTCGGCGCCAGCGCCGGCTGCGCGCGCAACAGGGCGAGCGCCGCGCCGTGGTCGCGCCGGGCCACGGCGCGCCAGACCTCCGAGGCGAAGTCGGCAGCGCTGGGCCCGGCCGGCGCGGTCGTCGACGGCGGGTCGGTCGTCGGCGTGGTCGCCGTCGACGGCGTCGGCAGCGTCGGCGCGACCTGCTGGATCAGCGCCGGTCCGCTGTCGCGGTACCACACGCCCACGCCGATGACGACGGCGGCGAGTGCCGCCGATCGCACGGCCCAGTTCGGCCGCGCCGGTGCGACGGGCGTCGACGGCGCGGCTTTGGCGGCGGTGCCGCTGGAGGTCGGGGGCCTGAGCGGCGCCACGCGCACCGTGGCCGGCCGGCCGGGCGCATCGGGCAGCGCCGCGCGCACCTCAGCCAACTCCTCGCGGAGCGTCTCGAGGTCGTCGTAGCGCGCCGCCGGATCCTTGGCCATCGCCTTCTGCGCGATGCGATCGAGTTCCGGGTGCACGTCGGGCACGACGTCGGCGAGCCGCGGCACGGCGTCCCCGGCGACGCGGGCCAGCACCTCGGGCCAGGTGGCGCCGAACGCCGGCTGGCCGGCCACCACCTCGTAGAGCACGCAGCCGATGCCGAAC
>CAYUAX010000149.1:0-12784 GCA_964442845.1 uncultured Bifidobacteriaceae bacterium
TTGCTGGCCCCGGCGGCGTTCAGGGCGCGCAGGCGCAGCGTGAAGGTGCCAGTCGGCATCGCCGGCACCGAGAAGGTCTCGACCAGCGGCAGCGGCAGCGTCGTCGTGAACCCGCCGGTGACGTCCATCGCCAGCGACGACGGCGGCCCGCCGGCGAACGTGTTCTTCCACGCCAGCCACATCCACGAGCCCTTGACCGCGGCCTGGAAGTTGGTCGGCGGCGACGGCCGCTGCGGGTAGTTGACGTAGACGCGGATCTCGTTCGACGGCAGGCTGGCCTGGCCGCCGTTCATCGCCCGCAGGCGGATGTAGAACGAGCCGCTCGGCGCGTTGAAGGTGAACTGCGCCGCCGGACTGCCGGTGGGCAGCGTGGCGATCGGCGCGCCGGGGCTGACGCCGCCTTCGAGCAGGTACTGCGTCGGCGCCGGGCCGAGCGACGGCGGCGTCCAGCGCAGCGTGAGCGTGTTGCCGGCCTGATAGTGCACGGTCAGGCCGGTCGGCGACTGGACGTTGGTGGGAATGACGCCGCCAGCGCTGAAGCCGCCGCCGTACACCGTGTACTCGCTGGAGATGGCGGCGAGGTAGAGGGCGCCGATGGCGCGCTGGTTGGGGTCGGAGGCCGGCACGGCCTCTGTGGCGGTGACGATCACCTGCCGCAGCTGGCTCGACATGCGGCCCATCATCAGGCGCTGGTTCACCATGTCGACCAGCGCCGCCGCGTCGCCGGCCGCCGACTGGAAGGGCGTGCGGTCCACGAAATAGGCCGAGCCGAACTGGCCGGTGATGATGCCGTAGATGAAGTTGGCGCGCTGAATCGCCAACGCCGGCGGATAGAGCTGGAACTCCGGGCCGAAGTAGGTGGACTGCCCGGGGATCATCGCCGTCGGCTGGTAGAAGCTGAAGACCGTCGCCGGCGTCAGCACGCGCTGGCTCAGGTTGGAGAACACGTACTGGAAGCTGTTGGGGTCGCTGATCGTGGCGCCCAGGGCGCGGCCGAAGCCGATCACGTGCAGCACCGGGTCCTTGAGGCGGCCGTGCTCGACCATCGACGGGTTGAGCGCTTCGGGGTCGAGCAGGACGGCGCGCACCACCGCCGCCAGGTCGCCGCGGACGCCGGCGCCGTTGTTGTCGAACGCGGCGGTCACGCGCTGCACGTAGGCGGGGCTCGGGTTGCTGGTGACCAGCGATCGAATCAGGCGCGTCGCCACGAACGGGCCGACGTTGGCGTGATTGAAGATGTTGTCGATCACCCACTCCAGGTCCTGCGGCGCGGTCAGGCCGGCCGGCGTCGTCACGCCGTTCAGCAGCGTCTTGGGATCGGTGTCGTGGCGGCTGGCGGTCGAGGTCGGCACCAGTTCGCCGACGAAGTACTCGGGGTTCGAGTTGCCCGAGGTCGCGCCCGGCATCGGCGGGTACGTCCAACCGGTGAGGGCGCGGGCGAAGTTGGCGATGGTCGCCTGCGTGTAGGCGGGGATGGGATTGCCGCCGCCGTCCAGCGTCTGCGAGCCGTCGGGGTTGAGGCGCCAGGTGCCGATCGAGAACAGCTGCAGCAGCTCGCGCGCGTAGTTCTCGTTGGGCGACGTGGTGGCGGTGGCCTTCCGGTTGTAGACGTTGTCGAGGTACTTGCCCATCGTCGGGCTGAGCGACACCTCACGCAGCAGGGTGCGGTAGTTGCCGAAGGCGTTGCGCGACAGCAGCCGCACCCACGGAATCAGCTCGTTGCCGTTGCCGACCTTGTTGGCCGAGACGACGATGGTCTGGCTGAGGGCGAAGATCACGCGCTGGCGCAGCTGATCCGACCCGGTGGCCATGTTGAGATACAGCTGCGAGCGGACCGCATCGCCGTTCAGGCCGTCGGGCATCGGGCTCTCTGGCAGCGCCATCTGCTCGGCGATCCAGGCGGCCGGGCCGATGGACTGCACCCGGGTCACGTCGTTGGCGGTGGGCCCGAACGACGCCTGCTCGAGAAAGTGCACGGCGGTGGTGGCGTCCACGGCCTGGGCATAGCCGATTCGTGCACCTGTGTACGAGAAGATGACGAAGGCTGTCAGAACTGCAATGCGCGCACGCCAGCCGCGGCGGCGGGTCGTGTGCGCGGACCTGGCGATTTCAGGCCGAACTCGTGGCACGTTCATGCGCCCATCCTCGAAGAAGGTCAGCCCGGGGGTGCCGGGGCGACTTCGAGCTAGGCAGGATGTGTGCCAGGGGGCGGGACTCGGGGCTCGGGGCTCGGGTCTCGGGGAATTTCAAAACTGTATGCGGCTCCCGCGCGCCGTCGCGCACCTACGACCGCGGCGCGGCCTGGTAGTACTGCTTGTACATCCCGCGGCGAAACAGCCAGCCACCGAGCGGACCGAGCCAGCCGAGCACGTGATACATGAACCCGAGGTCCATCAGCTCGATCAGGTTGCCGTCGAAATCTCGTACGAAGAAAAACGAGTGACCGCGCGGCGAGCGCTCGGGTCGGCTGACGATCTCGACGCCCTTGGCCTGCAAATGGTCATGCCACTTCTGTAAGTTGCGCACGTTGAACGAGAAGTGCGTGAGGCCGACGCGGTGCCACGGAATGGCCGCCGGCGGCTGCCTGGGCTCGAAGGCGAAGATCTCGAGGACGCCGCCGCCCGGTACCCGGATCCAGCCGATCTTGCAGCTCGGTGCCGGAGCGTCGACGCCGAAGAAGGTCCGCACGCGGTCGGGCGGGGTGTCAGCGACCCCGACCAGCGGGCAGCCGAATATCTCCCAGTAGAAGCGGACGGCGGTGTTGAAGTCCGAGACGGTCAGGCCGACGTGGCTGAAGCTGCGGGCGCGCATGGCGCGTGATTGTACCGGGGCCGGTGCCCAGTACAATTCGACGCCGGCCTTCCCGGTGGCCCCGCCATGACCGACGCCCCCCGTCGCGCCTTCCTCGGGTACTGCGCCGCGCTGGGCGCGGGGCCGGCGTTCACCGCCGCCGTCCTGGGCCAGATCAAGCCGGGCACGACCACGATCGGCGCGGCGACCATCCGCGAAGCAGCCCGGCTGGCCGGCCACCAGTGGAGCGAGGCCGAGTGCGCCGACGTCGCCGAGCAGCTGTCGAGCCTGGCCGACAGCGTCGCGGCCATCGACAAGACCTCGCTGACCAACGCCTCGCCGCTGCCGCTCCACTTCGATCCGCGACCGCCGGGCATCGCCACCGCCGTCCCGCACGGTGTGGTGCGACTGCCGGCGGCGCCGCGCGTCGTCCGGCCGGCACGGCTCGAGGACGTGGCGTTCTGGCCGGCGACCCACCTGGCCGCCCTGGTGCGCTCGCGGCAGGCGACCGCGCTCGAGCTGACGCGGATGTACCTGAACCGCCTGCGGAGGCACAACGGCGTGCTCAACTGCGTGGTCTCGCTCACCGAGGAGCGCGCGCTGCGCGAGGCCGCCGCCGCCGACCGCGACATGGCCGCCGGGCGCATCCGCGGCCCGCTGCACGGCGTGCCGTACGGCGTGAAGGACATCATCGCGGCGGCCGGGTCGCCGACCACCTGGGGGGCGCGTCCCACGCAGTCCCAGCGGTTCCAGGACGACGCCACGGTCGTCGCGCGGCTGCGCGACGGCGGCGCCGTGCTGCTCGCCAAGCTCACCACCGGCGAGTTGGCCTTCGGCGATCAGTGGGTCGGCGGGCGCACGAACAACCCGTGGAATCCCGACGAGGGCTCCAGCGGGTCATCGGCGGGCTCGGGCGCGGCCGCCGCCGCCGGCCTCGTCGGCTTCGCCATCGGCACCGACACGGGCGGCTCGATCCTCTCCCCGGCGGTGCGGTGCGGCGTGGTCGGGCTGCGCCCGACATTCGGCCGCGTCAGTCGCCACGGCGTGATGGCCGCCGGAACCACTCTCGACAAGATCGGCCCGATGTGCCGCACGGTGGGCGACTGCGGCGTCGTGTTGAGCGTCATCGCCGGCGCCGACGGATTCGACCTGGCCGTGCCCGACGGCGTGCCGCTCACCTGGGACGCGCGCGACGCCACGTTCGGCCGGCGCATCGGCTTCGTGCCGGCGATGATGGCGGCCGAGTCCGGCGCCGACGCCCGGGCCAACAACGACCGCGTGCTGGCGACCCTGGGGCGCCTGGGCTGCACGCTGCATCCGATCGCGCTGCCGAGCGGCGACTTGTCCTACTTCATCGAGTACGTCGAGCGGGCGGCGGCATTCGACAGCTTCACCACGAGCGGCCGTCACGCCGGCCTGCGCCCGCGCACCAGCCGCTACCTGCGGGCCTGCTCGCTCACGACCGCGGTGGACTACCTGCAGGCCAACCGCCGCCGGACGGCCATCATGCAGGACGTCGCACGGGCGCTGGGCGACGTCGACGCGGTGATGTTCACGTCGCTGACCCTCGACTCGGCCACCAGCCTGAACCCGGTGATGAGCCTCACCGGGCATCCCTCGATCGCGCTGCCCAACGGCTTCACCACGGCGGGCACGCCCACCGGCGTGATGTTCTCGGGGCACCTCTACCAGGAGGGTCGGCTGCTGGCCCTGGCTGCGGCCTACGAACGAGCCGTCGGGCTGCGGCCGCCGCCGCCGTTGTTCGCCGTCGACACGCCGCCGCGGAACGACGTCTGACGTGGTGCCTCGACGGCCCGGCGTGGGCCGCGCCATGCCGCCGCCGTGCCCTCATCGTGCGGCCACACCCTGGCACGGTCGACGCCGACGTCCCCCGCCACCCGCGGCCGGGCGTCCACCGATTCGAGGACATCGTCGGCCTCGAGGCCGCGGCCGCCGCCCCCACTGAACACCCCCGGCCGTGACCGGCCCGGCGGCGGACGCGAACGGCCCGCCGCGCGGTGTCTACAGGTCGGTGGCGCGGATGTGATCGGCCACGCGCAGGGCCTGGGCGACGATCGTCAACCCGGGGTTGACCGCCGCCGACGACGGGAAGAACGACGCGTCCACGGCGAACAGGTTCTCGACGTCGTGGCTGCGGCAGAACGGGTCGAGCACCGACGTCGCCGGGTCGGTGCCGAAGCACAGCGTGCCGCACTGGTGCGTGGTGTTCTTCGCCAGGTGCGAGTGGCTCATCACCTTCCAGAAGCCGAGCCGCTTGAGCAGCCGCTCCATCTCGGCGACCAGCCGCCGATGCGGCGCGACGTTGTTGGGCCGATAGTGGAGGTGGATGCGGCCCTGGCCGTCGACGACGACGCGGTTGTCGGGGTGCGGCAGATCCTCGGACATCGCCAGCCAGTCGACGCCGCGGGCCACCCACGCATCGTAGGCCAGCAGCGGAATGCGCGGGATGATCGTGTCCCCCACCACCTTGGCCATGATCCCGTGGGTGCGGCCCTGTGACTGCACGTGGCCGAGCGGATGCGGCGCGACGTCGCTGGCGAAGTAGAAGTCGTTGATCGCCACCGTCTTCTGGAACACCGTGTCGTTGCGCTCGAAGGGGTGGAACCCCTGCATCATCGTCGCGAGGTGGGCCATGTAGCGGCGGCCGACCAGCCCCGACGAGTTGCCGAGGCCGTCGGGATGGCGATCGGTGGCCGACTGCAGCAGCAGCGCCGCCGAGTTGACCGCGCCGCAGGCGACGACCACGAGACCGGCCTCGACCCGTTCGACGGTGCCGTGTCGCTCGAACTCGACGGCGGCGACGCGACGTCCGGCCGGGTCGGTCAGCAGCCGGCGGGCCCGGGCACCGGTCCACAGGGTGACGTTGTCGCAGGCGAGCGCCGGAGCGACGCAGCACACCTCGGCGTCGCTCTTGGCGTGCTGGCGGCAGGGGAAGGAGTTGCAGGTGTTGCAGAGGCTGCAGCCGCCGTCCTCGCCGGGACGCAGGAGCCCCAGCGGCAGCGGCGACGGGTGCAGCCCCTCGCCGCGCAGCTGCTCGGCGATGGCGGCGATGCGCGGGGCGTGTGGCACCGCCGGGTGCGGGTAGGGCCCCCGCGGCGGCTCGGTCGGATCGGCCCCGACCTCCCCGCGCACGGCGTAGAGCTGCTCGGCCCGGTCGTAGTACGGCGCCAGCGTCTCGTAGTCGATCGGCCAGGCGGGCGACACGCCGTCCTGGTGCGCCAGCGCGGCGAAGTCCTCGCGGCGCAAGCGGTAGAGCACGCTGCCCCAGAACTTGGTGTTGCCGCCGACGCAGTAGTGGGTGTAAGGAACGAACTCGACCCCGGCGGCGTCGACCCAGCGCTCGCGCGTGCGATAGCGCAGGTCCTTCCACACCGCGGCCGGATCCCAGTTCTCGGCCTCTCGCGGCACGTGGTCGCCGCGCTCGAGCACGAGGATCCGCGCCCCCGACCCGGCCAGCGCGTGGGCCAGAGTGCCGCCGCCGGCGCCCGACCCGACGATCACCACGTCGAAACGGTCCAGGCCCTGGCCCGCCGCCGTCAACGCTCCGGCTCCGCCGCTGGCGCCGCGACCGACGCGTAGATCTGGTCCATCAGGCGCTGGTCCTCGACGGCCCGCTCCAGGCTCATTTCCGGCGGCCGGCCGGCGGCCGCGGCGGCGGCGAAGTCGCGGTACATCGCCTGGTAGCCGCGGATATCGCGGAACCCGGGGAACTGCAGCGACGGCCAGCCGCGGCCACGGGCGAACACGAACGCGCCGTTCGACTCGAAGGTGATGACGCCTTCGCGACCGAACAGCTTCGACAGGCGCAGGCCGCGGAACAGCGACGGCACCTCGCGCGAGTAGTACAGCGCCCCGACGGCGTCGTTGTCGTAGCGGAAGGCGACCATCATGCTCTTGGCCCGCCGGTCGGGGCCGCGCCGTGACACGGCTGGCCGGAAACCGTGCGCGGTGACGATGCGCGGCCCGAGGCTGCCGGCGACGTGCAGCCAGTGGATACCCTCCTCGAAAAAGGCGTCGCCGCCGGCCATCACCTCGTCGTTGCGCCAGTCGTCGGCCGCCTTCAGGCGATGGGCGATGGTCGTGAAGTGCGCGAAGACCATCTCGCCGATGCGTCCGCCGGCCACCAGCTGACGCAGGCGCACCGCCAGCGGCTTGTAGTGATCGTTCTCGCCGACCAGCACGACGCGGCCGGCGCGGTCGCGGGCCGCCATCACGTCCAGATAGTCGGCCAGGGTCGGAAACGCCGGCTTCTCCACCAGCACGTGCTTGCCGGCGGCGAGCGCCTCCAGGGCGAGCCCCTTGTGGAACACCGGCGGCACCGCCACCACCACGGCGTCCACCTCGGGGTCGGCGATCGCCGCGGCGTAGCCGTCGTAGGCCCGGGCGCCGCCGAACTCCCGGGCGAAAGCCGCCGCCCTGGCGAGGTCCCGGCTGGCGTAGCTCGGCCGGATCGCCGGGCCCAACGCGCGCAGGTGCGCGCTGTGCACCCGCGTGATGAAACCGCAACCCAGGAAGGCCAGGCGGAGGGGCGAAGGCATGCGCTGACGACGCCGGACCGCCCGGCGCGCTGTCGAAAGTATAGCGGCGGGTGACGCCGGCGCAGCGCCGGCGAGTCGCGCCTTGCGGCGGAGCGACGCCCTCTATATGCTCTGGCCTTCCGGAGGACGCGTATGGAGCGCAAGACCGCCGCCGATTTCGATCCGCAGGTGCTGATCCTCTTCGACGCCTACGTGCACGGGGCGCTCGATCGCCGCGGCTTCCTCGACAAGGCCGCGAAGTACGCCGTCGGCGGCGTCACCGCGTCGATGCTGCTCGACGAGTTGAGCCCGAAGTTCGCCGAAGCGCAGCAGGTGGCCAAGGACGACGCGCGCCTGAAGGCGGAGTACGTCGAGTTCGTCTCGCCGCAGGGCTACGGCAAGGTCAAGGGCTACCTGGTGCGGCCGGCGAAGGCGGCCGGCAAGTTGCCCGGCGTGCTCGTCGTGCACGAGAACCGCGGCCTCAACCCGCACATCGAGGACATCGCCCGGCGCCTCGCCCTCGACAACTTCCTGGCCTTCGCGCCCGACGCCCTCACCCCGCTCGGCGGCTACCCCGCCGGCGGCGAGGAAGAGGCGCGGACGCTGTTCCAGAAGCTCGAACAACCCAAGACCCGCGAGGACATGGTGGCGGCGGCCGGCTTCCTGCGCACGCACGCCGAGTGCAGCGGCCGCCTCGGCGCGGTCGGCTTCTGCTACGGCGGCGGCGTGTGCAACTTCCTGGCGACGCGGGTGCCCGAGCTGCGCGCGGCGGTGCCGTTCTACGGCGGGCCGCCGGCCCTCGAGGACGTGCCGAAGATCACGGCGCAGCTGCTCATCCACTACGCCGGCACCGACGAACGCATCAACGCCGCGTGGCCGGCCTACGAGGCGGCGCTGAAAGCGGCCGGCGTCAAGTACACGATGCACATGTACCCGGGCACGCAGCACGGCTTCAACAACGACACGACGCCGCGCTACGACAAGGCCGCCGCCGCCGAGGCGTGGACACGCACGCTCGCCCTGTTCAACGCGACGCTGCGCTCGTAGCGTGACGGTGCTGAACGCGCTCGGCCAGCCGATCGGCGATCCGGTCGACGGGTGGCGGCCGCCGCCCCGTCCGTCGCGGCGGGTGCTCGAAGGGCACTGGGCCCGCCTCGAGCCGCTCGATCCCGATCGACACGCCGCGGCGCTGTTCGCCGCCAACGCCCTCGATGCCGAGGGCCGCAACTGGACCTACCTGCCGATCGGCCCGTTCGCCACGCTGGCCGACTACGAGGTCTGGCTGCGTCAGGTGGCCGGCGGCGACGACCCGCTGTTCTTCGCGCTGATCGACCGCGAGCACGACCGGCCCGTCGGCGTCGCCAGCTACTTGCGCATCGACCCCGCCGTCGGCTCGATCGAAGTCGGCCACATCAACTTCTCGCCGCTGGCACAGCGCACCCGCGCCGCCACCGAGGCCATGTACCTGATGATGCGCGAGGCGTTCGCGCTCGGCTACCGCCGCTACGAATGGAAGTGCGACGCGTTGAACCAGCCGTCGCGGGCGGCGGCCGAACGGCTCGGCTTCACCTACGAAGGCCTGTTCCGGCAAGCGGTCATCTACAAGCAGCGCAACCGCGACACGGCGTGGTACTCGATTCTCGACCGCGAGTTCCCGCCGCTCGACCGGGCGTTCGGGGCGTGGACGGCGCCGGCGAACTTCACCGCCGACGGCCGCCAGCGACAGCGACTCGCCGACCTCATCGCCAGCGAACGCGCCCGCTGAGCCAGCGCGCGGACGGCGTTGTCAGCAAGTGTCACGGCCGACGGTCGATCCCGCCCGCTATCCTAGTGGCCGATGCAGGGGACCGGGCGGACGAGCTGGATGACGATGACGGCGGCAGTGGCGATGGCGATGGCCGCCACCGACGCCGCAGGACAGACCGCGGCGCAGTTGGAGATCATGAACTCGGGCCGGCGGACCATCACCGCCGAGCGGATGCGCGACGGCGAGCGCATCGTCCTCGACGGCGTGCTCGACGAGCCGGTGTGGAGCCGCGCGCAGCACGGCGGCGAGTTCATCATGCAGGACCCGGTGCTGGGCGGCACGCCGACCGAGCGCACCGAAGTCCGCATCGTCTACGACCAGGACCACCTCTACATCGGTGCGACGCTGTTCGACTCCGAACCGGACAAGCTCAAGGGCAATACGCGGAAGCGCGACGAGTTCCTCGCCGCCGACGACCGGTTCATGTGGACGATCGACACGTTTCTGAACCAGCAGACCGGCTACTTCTTCGAGATGAATCCGGCCGGGCTGATGGCCGACGCGCTGAAGGGCCCGACCGGCAGCAACGCCCGCGAGTGGGACGGCATCTGGAACGCCCGCGTGCGCCAGAGCGAGATCGGCTGGGTGGTGGAAGTCGAGCTGCCGTTCCGCAGCCTGGCCTTCGACCCCAACGCCCCGGCCTGGGGCATCAACTTCCAGCGCACCGTGCGGCGCAAGCAGGAAGAACTCCTCTGGACCGGCCACCTGCGCAACCAGGGGCTGCAGCGCATGGCCAATGCCGGTCTGCTGCTCGGCCTGAAGGACGTCAGCCACGGTCGCGGTTTCGAACTGCGGCCGTATGCCGCCGGCTACGCCGCGGCGGCGCCGGGCCGCCCCCCCCCGGTGCGCCGCGACACGTCGGGTGACCTCGGCCTCGACCTGGCCTACAACCTCACGCCGAGCCTGCGTGCCGTGGGCACGGTCAACACCGACTTCGCCGAGACCGAAGTCGATCAGCGGCTGGTGAACCTCACCCGGTTCCCGCTGTTCCTGCCCGAGCGCCGCACGTTCTTCCTCGACGGCGCGACCTTCTTCGACCTGCCGTTCAACGCTTTCTTCTCCCGGCGCATCGGCCTCGTCGACGGCCAGCCGCAGCCGATCGTCGGCGGCGGCAAGCTCAACGGCCAGGCCGGCAAGAACGACCTCGGTGCCCTCTACGTGCGGACCGCCGCCCAGGACCAGTCGCCCGGCGAGAGCTTCCTCGTCGGCCGGTGGCGGCGGCGGGTGCTGCAGCAGTCGTATGTCGGCGGCTTCTACACCGGCCGTACCCTCCACGCCGACGTCGGGCCGCCGAGCCGGCACACCTTCGGGGTCGACTTCCGGCTGGCCACCGCCACCTTCTTCGGCAACAAGAACCTCGCGGTGTCGGGCTTCTGGATCGGCACGTCGGCCGAGTCGGCGCTCGGCGCGCCGTCGCTGGCCCCCGGCGAGAACACGCTCGCCAGGCGCAGCACCGCCAACCTGCGCGGCGAGTACCTCAACGACATCTGGGAAGTGAGCGGCGAGTACCAGGACGTCGGCGCGCTCTACGATCCGTCGGTCGGCTTCACGCCGCGGCGGGAGTATCGGCGCTACAACCCCCGGCTGGTCTGGAGTCCGCGTCCGCAGACGCGCCATCGCTTCATCCGGCGGTTCCGCTTCGGCCTCGATCCGACGCTGTTCACCGATCTCGACAACCGCAAGCAGACGATGGAGTGGAACCTCCAGCCGTTCCGCCTCGAGCTGCACAGCGGCGACAACGTCGAGGTCACGGTGACCCCGACCTACGAGCGGCTCGTCGACCCGTTCGAGCTGGCCGCCGGCGTGGTGCTGCCGGGCCAGTCGGACTACGACTTCGTCCGCTACCGCGTCGCGCTCAACACCGCCAACCAGCGCGTCGTCGCCCTGCACCCGAGGGTCGAGTGGGGGACGTTCTTCTCGGGCCACCGCACGGAGTACGGGCTGGGTGTCGACCTGCGGCCGCGCACCGGCGTCCGCGTCAACACCACCTACGAGTTCAACCGGGTGTCGCTGCCGCAGGGCCAGTTCGAGACCACGCTCGTGCGCGTGGTCGCCGACACGCAGTTCTCGCCGTTCATGTTCCTGGTCAACAACGTGCAGTACGACTCGGTGAGCCGGATCCTGGGCTGGCAGTCACGCTTTCGCTGGATCGTCCGCCCCGGCAACGACGTGTTCCTGGTCTACACCCACAACTGGGTGGACGACCGCCTGGACCCGCGCGCCCGCCTGACGACGCTCGACCGCCGCGGCGCGGCCAAGGTCGTCTACACGCGGAGATTCTGAGCCGGAGCGCGAGGCGCGGGAAGACCGCCTGAGCGCTACCGACCCGCGGCCGACGACTGCCGTGCCTTGGCGGTCAGCGCCGCCAGTCCCTTCACCGACGGCGTGCGGTTCGGCGTCCGGAGCAGCGACTGCTCGAACGCCGCCGTCGCTTCCCGGTCGCGACCGGCATCGGCCAGCAGTTCGGCATAGAGTTCCAACGCCGGCTTGATCGGATCCGGCGGCCCGGACGGCGCTTCGGTCGTCAGCTCGACGTCGGCGGCTTCCTTGGCCAGGGCAATGGCCTGATCCTTCTGGCCGTGCGCCGCCTGGATGATCGCCGCCAGCTCCTTCTCGCGGATGACATGCGCCTTGACGGCGTAGGCGTTGGGGCCGCCGGCCGCCCGCTCGCGGAGACCGCGCAGCTGCGCCAGTGCCGCGTCGGCGGTTGCGAAGTCGCCCAGCTTGGCGGCGCTGACGCCGACGATGTAGGTCCATGTGGCCGAGCCCTGGGACGGCCCCATGTTCATGCCGGGCATGTTGGCGTGGTCGCCGCCGGCGGCCGCCGGTGCCGGCAGGGCGAGCTTCTCCCACCGGCCCGATTCCTGGATGTGCCGGGCGCGCATGCCGAGGTAGCCGTCGCGAATGCCGGCGCTGCCCGGGTTGCGGTCGGCGGCCTGGCGGGCCAGGTCGACGTTGCGCGCCGACTCGGCGAAGTCGCCGAGCATCTGGTTGGCGTAGGCCAGCCAGCCCAGCGTGTGGAAGTCCTCGCGGCCTTCGGCGAGCTTCAGCTTGGCGTTGGTGTCGACCGCCGCCTTGTAGGCGACGATGTTCGACTGCTTCACCCGCTCCCACATGCCGCGCTGGACGTAGATGTGCGAGGGCATGTGCAGGGCATGCGCAGCCGATGGCGCGATCTGCGCGTAGGCATTGGCGGCGTCCAACGCCAGCGGCGCGTGGTCCGGGTCGTCGAAGGCATGGATGATGAAGTGGGCGGCGCCGGGATGCTTGGGGTTGGCGGCGAAGATCTTCTGCCCGATCGACGCGGCCAGCGCCTGGCGCCGGTAGCCGGTGTCGCCGGGGCGCACGGTGCCGAGCAGCGACAGCGCGTAGAACGTGCCGATCTCGTGGTCGTCGGGATACTGCGCGTACAGCGCCGCCATGGCGCTCGAGTAGGCGAGGTCGCGGGCCAGCTTGTCGCCCGGGCCGAAGTAGAGCACCTGCTGTGCCTCGAGGAACGCCTTCTCCTTGGGCAGCTTCGCCTTGGCCAGGCGCGCCTCGTGCGTCGGCGCCAGTTTCTCCAGGGCGGCTTTCGCCTTGGCGACGTCCTGCTGGGCCCACAGCGGGTGGTTGTGGCTCATCGCCTCGCCCCAGTAGGCCATGGCGAAGG
>CAYUAX010000150.1:0-12743 GCA_964442845.1 uncultured Bifidobacteriaceae bacterium
CCTGATAACCTGCGTCAGCCATCTCCTGATAGCCAACACTGAAGGCCTGCCCTACTGCGGTGCGTGTTCTTCGTAGGGCAGCTCTTTAGAGCTGCCGATCTTTGGAACTGCCGACATGGCAGGCCTGAAGGCCTGCCCTACGTACGGTCAGCGAGGTGCGCCGCACGCGAACGTGCCGCGCGTGAGGTCGCGCCAGCGGATGCCCATACCGTCGAACTCGGCGGCCAGCGTCGCGTGCATCTGCTCGGCGGCGACGCGATCGGCCGGACGCCGCACCGCCCGCTCGCACCACGTCTGCACCGCCCACGCGGCGGTGTCGGCCTGCACGTCGGGCGCCATCTGGCGCAGGAACTCGACGCCCTCGGCGCGCGATTCGGGCCCGAGCGCGAGCAGGTAGAGCGACACGGCGCCGATGCGGCTGGCCTGCTCGTAGGTGAGGTTGCCCGAGCGCGACGCCACGGCGTCGCGTCCCAGCGCCACGACGCGGGCCCGCGGCCGGGCCTCGCCCTGCCGCGCCAGCGCGTGGATCACGGCGTCGGTCGTCGTGTCGCGCGCGGGGCGCTCGAGCTCAGCCACCAGACGATCTCGGGCGCTCGAATGATCGATCTCGCCGAGCAGGCGGATCGCGTCGTCGCCCACCGCCGTCCACAGCGCGGCGTCGGCGAGCACGTCCACCACCGGCGCGTACGCCGCGGCGAGGCCGGGGTCGGGTCCGCCGGCGGCGAAAGCGGCCCATCGCGCCAGACGATAGGCGTCGTCGCGCAGGGCGGGGTTCTTCAGCGCGGCGATGAGCAGCGGCGGCAGCCGCGCGTCACGCAGCGCGGCCAGGCCGGCCACGCCGCAGATCACGTCCGCGGGCGTGGTGCCGCCGGCCAGGGCACGAAGCTGCTCGCGGCCGGCGTCACCGACCGCCGCCACGGCGCGCACGTGCTCCACCGGCGTCTTGTCGACCGTGGCGCACAGGGCCGTGCGATCCACTGGTTGCGCACCCGCGACGACGAACGCCACCCCCACGCCCGCGAGGACGCTTCCAACCGCGGCCGAGCCGATCATCCAGACCTCCGACATCCCCGGGCGAGGATGCCGGACTATACCAGCCCGGCTGGCCGCCGCCCGCTCCCGAGAGGTTGGCTTCCGTGACAGAATGGCGCACCGATGAGTCGGCGGCTCGCTCTCGCGCTCGGGTTCGTCGCCCTGACGGCTGCCAGCGGCACCGCGCAGGGCCCCTCGGCCGGCACCGGCACGATCTACGTCGGGTCGTACTCCGGGCACATCACGGCGGTGGACGAAGCCACCGGCACGTTCACCAAGATCCCGCTCAGCTCTGGCGCCCCCTTCGTCGTCCGCCTGTCGCCCGACAAGACGCGGTTCTACGTCCAGAGCGCCAACCAGGAGAAGTTCGAGGTGGTGGACGTGCGCGCCCGCAAGAGCGTGGACGCGTTCACGCTCAGCGACGGCCGCCGCCACGTGCGCGCGCTGGCCTTCGAAGCCGACCCGCAGCATCGCACGCTGGTGCTGGTGACGCGCACCGCCACCAAGCAGATCGACCGGTGGGAGGTCGGCCCGGTCGAGTTCGTGGTCTACGACCTGGCGACGCACACGATCGCGCGCACCGTGCCGTGGACCATCGACGACGAGCCGGCGCTCTACGGTGTGTCGCTGCGCTTCTCGCCCGACGGCAAGTACCTCTACGTGTTCGGCAGCCAGATCACCATCCTCGACGCGGCCACGCTGCAGGCGGTGGACACCTGGGATCTGTCGCTGCCCACCGACACCACGATGCGCCGCTTCGACGCCGGCCCGCAGGACGACTCGGCCGACACCCCCGGCTTCGTCACCGGCCTCTTCACCACCCAGGACGCGGTGATGAAGCGCAAGGTGCTGTCGGTCGGCCGCATCGACCTGGCGGCGCGCACGGTGGACGTCTTTCCGCTCGGCCCGGTGCCCGACGCCGACGGCGTCGCCTTCACCATGGCGCCCGGGCGCACGATCGCCAACGTCCTGGTCGCCGAGATCGGCCGCCATCAGCTCTGGACCGTGGACATGCAGGCGCGCAAGGTCACCCGTCGAGTCGACGTGCCGACCCGCACCCGCATGCAGATGCGCACCAGCTCCGGCGGGCTGCTCTATCTCTACGAAGCGGGCCGCACCATCGAGGTGTTCTCGGCCGACGCGGCGACGAAGCTGCGCACGATCGAGCTCGACTCCGACATGATGTACGCGACGTTCACGATCGTGCCGGGGCCCGCCAGTGCGCCCGCGGCGCGACGCTGATCGCGCCCACCGCCGTCACGGCACCACCACCTGCACCTCGTTGCTCGACGCGGTGGCGAAGCAGCCGACCACCAGGCGCACGTAGTAGGTCCCCGGCGGCGCGGCGACCGTGATCGACGTGCTGTAGGGCGGCACCTCGATGGCCGCCAGGTCGGCGGCGCCCGGCGCACTGCCGGCGACGAGGCGTGGCGGATCGTCGGTCGCATCGGCGGAGTAGGCCCAGGTGAACGTGACCACGCGGTTCGCCACCGTCGCGGCGAGGCCGATGGGCGGCGTCGTCCCGCACGACTGCCTGGGCCTCAGGTCGAGGAACACCTCGTTGCCCGGCGCCGAGCGGCCGGCGGCGTTCACCGCCACGAGCCGCGTCCAGTAGCTGCGCACCGGCGCGACGACGCTATACGTGGTAGCGGTGCCTGGCACCAGGACGCGCGCGAGGTCGGCGGCGCCCTCGCTGTTGCCGACCAGCAGTTCGTACTGCGGCGGCGCGCCGGTGGACGGCGGCTGCCAGGCGAAGTCCACCCGTGCCCCGTCGGTGACGGCGCGGAAGTCGAGCGGGGCACCGGGCACCGCCGGCGGCCCCACCGCGAACGACACGTCGGGCGTGGGCGGGCTCGTGGCGGCGCCAGCCAGCGCGCGGACGCGCACGAAGTACCGCCCCGGCGGCGCCGCGGCGCTGAACGTCTGCTGGTTCGACGGCAGATCGAGCGTGAGCAGGTTGGCCTCGCCGGCGGCGGTGCCGACCTCGAGGCGCACGCCGGTGCGGGTCGGCGCGGCCGGCAACTGCCAGGTGAACGCGACCGTGCCGTCCGACGGCGTCACCTGCAAGTCGGTCGGCGCTGGAATCGCCCGCGGCAGGCACCCCGCGTCCGTGAGCAGACAATCCGGCAGCAGCGCGGTCATCGCGCTGGCCGACGCACGCCACGGCAGACGGCGGCCGGTGGCGGGCGAGAACGCCACGAGGCCCGGCGTGATCTGTCCGGTGACGACGGCGCGCGTCGGCGCCTCGGAGTAGAACCCTGGCGCGACGGACGCGTAGAGGAGCCCATCGGCCCCCACCTCGAGATTCGCGATCCCGGGATAGGTGCTGCCGCCCGCCAGCAGTCCCGCCACGTCGGGATTCCACGCCAGCGCCGCGCCGGTGATCGGGTCGAGCTCGGCGAGCCCGCGCCGCCGCTGGCCGCCGATGCGCGTGAACTCTCCGCCGGCCCACACGCGTCCGCCGGCCGCGCGCACCAGGCCGCGCGGCACATTGGCGCGTGGATTCCACGGCAGCACGGCGCCGGTCTGGCGATGCACGGCGGCGAATGACGCCCGCGGCTGGCCGCCCACCGCGGAGAAGTTGCCGGCCAGGTACACGGTGTCGCCAGCCACGTCGAGGCTGGTCGCCCATCCGAGGATCGAGACCGGGAGTGGCGTGAACGTCCAGTCGGCGATCGTGATCACGCCGACGCCGCCGCCCGTGTTGTCTCGCGCGTAGGTGGTGACGACCAGCGCCGTGCCGGCCACCTGCATGCGCGTCTGGATCGACGGCAGCGATCGCTCGGCGACGACGGCGCCAGTGGCCGGGTCAATCTTGAGCAGCCGCGCATCGAAGCCGTTGAGCGTGCCCTCGGTGCGGGCGAAGAGCCAGGTGCCGTCGGTGGCGAGCTGGAGGAAGGGATCGTTCGCCGACGAACTCGCGGCCGACGTCCACGGGTCGATCGCGTAGCTGTCGAGGTCGATGGCGGCCAGTCCATTCCGCGCGACGCCGCCGGCGCCGTTGAAGCTGCCGCCGATCACCGCGCCGCCGGGCGCCGCCGCTACAGTGTGCACCGCGCCGACCACGTCGGGGTTGAACGGCACGGTCGCCGCGCTGGTGACGTCGAAGGTCATCAGGGTGCCGCCGAACGAGGCGGCGATCGCCGGACCGACGCGCGACAACGTCGTCTCATAGGCCTGATAGGCGTTCACCGTCGTCGGCCGCCAGCCAATCGGCTGCCCGTTGCCGGCCTCGACGGCGACGAGGGCATCGCGGCCGTCGGAAGTACGGATCCGTCCGCCGATGTAGAGCCGACCCTCGTCGAGCAGCAGCGCCGTGACCTGTGTCGCGTCCCAGCCGTAGGTGGCCGGCAGATACTGGAACCCGATCCCCGGGGTCCACGCGGTGTCCTGGCCGGTGAGCGGATCGACCGCCCAGACCGGCCGCTCCGCGCCGGCGCCGCCCACGTAGACCCGCGCCGACGACGCCGCCAGCGCCGACACCAGCATCGTCCGGGCGAAGAGCACGCGGCCCGTGCCGGCGTCGAGCCCCCACAACCGCCCGGTGGCGCCGCCGACGACATAGACCCCGATCGACGAGATCGACAGCTCGCGGACCAGGCCGCCGGCGTCGAAGCCAGCGCCCCACGTCGAAAGGGCGCCGCTCACCGCGTCGAGCGCCGCCAACCCGCGGCGCACCGCGCCGTTCACCGCGGTGAAGTCGCCGGCCAGGTAGATCCGCCCGTGCGCGATCGCCACCTTGCGGACGAGCCCGTTGGCGACGACGCGATAGCGCGGGTCGAGGCTGCGATTGGGCGCGACGCGCGCGAAGCCGGCAATCGGCTGGTCGTTCACCGCCACGAAGTCGCCGACCACCAGCCAGCCGCCGACGCCGTCGGGCACGATCTGCCGCACCGCGCCGGTGAAGCGCGGGAAGCCGTTGGCCACCACGGTGCCGGCGGCATCGACGGCGACGGCGCTGCCCGTCGGGATGGCCAGCCGGGTGAACTGGCCGGCGACGAACAGGCGCCGGCCGATCTGCGTCGCCGCCGTGAAGTAGCCGGGGCTGGAGGGGAGGCCGAGGCCGGATGGCACGGGCAGCTGCCGCGGCAGCTCCGCGTACTGCGCGGCGGCCGGCGCGCCAGCAAGGGTCACTCCGCACACCACCGCCAGCCAGGTCGAGGCTCGCATGTCCCCTCCTCGCGTGGGCAGGCGCCTGCCCACTCACCGCCATCATCGCTCCGGTTGCAGCGACGCGGCGCGGCGATCCATGTGACGGACGCATCACGGGCATTCGCCGCCGTCCGTAACAGCTCTGTTACGTGTGAGACCATCTCCGGCTGACCATGAATCAGCTGTTGGTACTGGCCGTGGGTGCCGCCGTCGGCGGCCTCGTGCAAGGCATCTCGGGGTTCGCGTTCGCGATGGTGGCGATGGCCATCTGGGTGTGGGGCGTCGACCCGCAGCTGGCGGCGGTGATGGCGGTGTTCGGCGGCCTCACCGGCCAGATCATCTCGGTGCTCCGCGTCCGTCGCGGCTGGCACGTGCACCTGCTGTGGCCGTTCCTGGTCGGCAGCGCCATCGGCATCCCGCTGGGCACGCGGCTGCTGCCGCTGCTCGACCCCAATCGCTTCAAGCTGGTGCTCGGCCTGATGCTGGTGGTGTGCTGCTCGGCGATGCTGCTCACGGCGAAGCTGCCGAAGATCACCCACGGCGGCAAGGTGGCCGACGCGGGTGTCGGCCTGCTCGGCGGCGTGATGGCGCCGCTCAGCGGCTTCAGCGGCCTGGCACCGGCGCTGTGGGCGACCTTGCGCGGCTACACCAAGGACGAGCACCGCGCGGTGCTGCAGAACTTCAACCTCGTGGTGCTCGCCGCCACGTTCGCGTCGTTCGTGATCACCGGCCGGGCCCGCGCCGAGCACGTGCCGCAGATGGCCGTCGTCGCCGGATCGTTGATCCTGCCGTCGCTCTACGGCTCGAAGATCTACGTCGGCATGAGCCCCACCGCGTTCCGCAACGTCGTGCTCTACCTGCTGACGTTCGCCGGGATCACGATGGTGCTGGCGGCGCTGCGCGCGATCTACTGACCGCGTCTACGGCGTCGACAGGCGCGGCGCGCCGTTGTCGGGCGCCGGCGTGCGCGCGGTGTTGAGCACCATCGCCAGCATCGTGTAGTAGCCGACGATGCCCACCGTGTCCACCACGCCCTGCTCGCCGAAGGTGGCGACCATTCGCGCGTAGGCGGCGTCGCTGACCTGCTGCGTGCGCATCAGCTCCTGGCAGAAGTCGTAGAGCGCCGTCTCTTCGGCGGTGAGGCGCGGCGGGCGCGTGCGTTCGGCGATGGCCGTGGCGGTTTCGACGGTCACGCCGGCCTTGATCGCGATCGGATAGTGGACCGCCCACTCGTACTGCTGCGACCAGCTGCGCGCCGCCATCAGGATCACGAACTCGCTGAGCCGCGGCGGCAGGCGTGAGCGGTAGCGCAGGTAGTCGCCCAGGCCGCGGGCGCGCGTCATCAGCTCGGGGCTGCGCAGCAGCGGGATGAACGGCCCGGTCAGCTCGACGTTGCGGGCGCCGCGGAAGTCGGCGACGGCCTGCTGCTGCGCCGGTGTGAGCTGCGCGGCGGGGATCGCCGGCAGCCGGTCCTGGGCGCTGGTCGTCCATCCCACGAGGAGCACGGCGGCGGCGGTCAGTCCACAACGGCTGGTGGCGTGCATCTAAACCTCCACAAGTGGGGACAGGCCCCAATTGGTGCCTGTATCATGCGCGACGCCATGATGCTCCGCGGCGTGATTCCGCTGTTGCTCCTGCTGACGGCCGTGGCGTGCCAAACGGCACCGGCGGCCCCGCCGACGCCGCTGCGCGTGTTCAGCTCGAATGGCGTCCGGGCGCTGCTCGACGACGCCAAAGCCGACCTCGAGCGCGCCGCCGGTCGCCCCATCGCCTTCGACTTCACCACCGCCGCCGCGCTCCGCCGACGCATCGACGGCGGCGACGTGCCCGACGTGGCCGTGCTCACGACGCCCTTCATCGCCGACCTGGCGACGCAAGGCCGCCTGGCTGCCGGCTCGGCCCGCGACCTGGCACGGGTGGGCGTCGGCGCGGCGGTGCGGGCCGGCGCGGCCACGCCCGCCATCGACACGCCCGAGGCGTTCAAGGCGCTGCTGCTCGGCGCGCGCTCGGTCGCGTTCACGGCCGAGGGCCGCAGCCGCGCCGCCATCGACGCGGCCTTCGCGCGTCTCGACGTCGTCGCGGCGATGCAGCCGAAGACGCAGCTGCTCGGCCCGGGCGAGGCCCCGGGAGCGGTCGCGCGCGGCGACGCCGAGGTCGTCCTCACGCTGGTCAGCGAACTGGTCGGCGTCCCCGGCCTGCAGGTGCTCGGGCCGCTGCCGGCCGCGCTGCAGACCTACGTGACGTTCACGGCAGCGCGCGGCGTCGGCGCCGCGGATCAGGCCGCCGCGGACCGACTGATCGCGGCGATGGCCGCCAGCGCCTCGGCGGCCCGACTGGCCCGCCTGGGTCTCGAGCCGGCTACTGCGGCCGCGGCGACACCATGATCGCCTTGAGCGACTCGGCGTCGCCCTTCAGCGCCGTCTGCCCCGTCGGGTACTTGTTCATCGACAGGAAGTAGGCGATCAGGGCCCCGGTGTCCTCGGCGGTCAGGCTGCCCGGGTTGTCCATCGGCATCTCCGCCATGGCCTCGTTGATGCCGTTCAACGGCCGCCCGACATAGGCCCGGGTGAACTCGGCGCCGGTGAACTTGCCCGGCTCGTGGCAGGAGGCGCACTTCTCGGCGAACGCCGTCTTGCCGGCCTCGGCCTGCTCGGCGGTGTAGACGCCGTCGCTGGTGGACGGCCCGCCGGCGGCCGGGGCCTGGGTGGCGCCGGGCACGGCGGCGGCACCCCACGACGCCAGAACGAGGGCTGCGGTCAGGGTCACGACGCTGCGAGTCATGCTCCCATCCTAGCAGCCGGTGACGCCTTCTCCCGCATGACAGGCGGAGACATTACATCGGGGCGCGATAGGCGGCGAAGTCGCGCCACACCTGTTCCAGGATCGGCGCGCCGACCACCGCGCGGTCGGCCGTCGGCGGCGTCTTGTCCGAGAACAGCTCGAAGGTCGCCGTGCCGCAGTGCGGGCCGAAGGCGCCGGGATCGAACACGTACAGGCCTTCGTGGATGGCGTCGCTCTCGGAGATGCGCCGTTCGAGCAGGAACGGGTGGATGGGCGTCACCTCGGCCGTGCCGCACAGCGCCCGCAGCCGCGCGAAGCCCGAGACGAAGCGCTTGATCGGCGGCAGCGCCACGCCCTGGGTCATCACCAGGCCGCGTGCCACCTTGGTCCAGAAGCCCTCTTCGCGCTTGGGCGTCACGCGGACGAGGAGCACGCTCGGCGTGTCGGCCACGTACTCCGCCCAGTTGGCGAAGTCCATCGACGTGCGCAGTCCGTAAGCCGACACCGGTGTCACCAGGGACACCTCGAAGCTCTCCGACGTCACCTGGTACGGCGACAGGCTGCCGATGCGCTTCTCGGCCTCGGCCTGCAGGGTGTCCACCGGAATAGTGCGCGCCGGTTCCACGGGCAGCCGGGTTGCGTCGGGCGTGGGCGCGGCGGCGAGCGCCATGTCGGCCTTGGCCAACACCTCGCACACCACGTCCACCCGCACCACCCGGGCGTCGTCGGGCTCGGCGCTCTCCTTCGCCTCGGTGAGCGAGGTCAGGCCCACCAGGTCGCCACCCGGGCCGAACACCGGCCCGCCCACGCTGCCCGGGCGCAGCCGCAGGTCGGCGATCATCGTCCGCGAGGTGACACGGGCGATCGGGCCTTCGAACACGTCGGTGCCGCGATTGATGGGCGTGCCCAGCGCGACCACCTCCTGGCCATTGGCCAGCGGCGTCCGCGGCGGACGGCCGCAACCCGCGGGCACCGGCCGAATGGCGCCGAGCGCCGCCGCGTCCACGCGCAGCACGGCCACGTCGTTGACGCGATCGGCCGCCAGCACCTGGCCGCGCACCTTGATCGCGGCCGTCAGCTGCACCTCGATGGCCGTGGCGTCGCCAATCGCCTGCCAGCTCGTGACGACGAGGCCGCGCGCGTCGATCACCGCGCCCGACGCGTGGCGCGTCGGCGTCCACAACGCCACCACGCTGTCCTGCCACGCGACGATGACGTCGGTGGGCCGCACCGGGCCGTCGGGGGTGGCCGTGCCCGCCTCCACCTCGGCGTTGTCGCTCGTGAGCTCGATCCGGGCCTCAGCGGACGCGCTGACGTCGAGCGACTGGCGCCACACGTACGACCGGCCCTGGAAGGCCAACGGCTGATCCGACTCGACCAGGTAGCGCCCCGGCGGCAGACGCAGTGACGCGGTGCCGTCGGCGGCGGTCACGACGCGGCGCGGCGACGCGGTGGGCGGCTCGTCGCTCACGAGCAGGGCGTGGCGCGGCACTGGCACGCGGGTGCCGACCGCATCGGTGAGCGAGACGGCGATGCGCAGCACGGCCATGGTCTGGCCGGGCGTCAGCGTGGCCGTCGTCACGAGCAGACCCACGACGACCAGCGTCCGGACCACCCGCCCTTCACGGTTCAGCTCGCCCCCCGCCACGCGCATGCCTCATCGTACGCCGGCCTCCAGCCGCCCCGGCCGGCGGATCGCCGCGCCAATCGTGCCGTGCAAACGTTCACGCCACCGGCTCCGTCTAAGCCCGGCGTGGGATCCCTACTTCGCGACGTCGGCTACTCCATGCGCAAGCTGGGCTCGGCGCGCGTGTTCACGGCCACCGCCGTGCTCACGCTGGCCCTGGGCATCGGCGGCACCACCGCCATCTTCACGTTGATCCACGCGGTGATGCTCAAGTCGCTGCCGGTGGCCGATCCCGAACGGCTGTATCGCATCGGCGACGGCGACAACTGCTGCGTGCAGGGCGGCCCGCAGGATCGCTGGGGGATGTTCACGTTTCGGCTCTTCGAGCGGATTCAGGCCGAGGTCCCCGAGTTCGAGTCGCTCACCGCCTTCCAGGCCGGACGCAGCCGGTTGAGCGTGCGGCGCCAGGGCGTGGACGACGCGCCGCGGCCGCTGCGCTCGATCTACGTCAGCGGCACCTATTTCACCACGCTCGGCGTCAACGCCTTCACCGGCCGAGTCTTCACCGCCGAGGACGACCGCCCGGCCGCGCCGCCGGTCGTGGTGATGGCGTATCACGCCTGGCAGGGACTGTACGGCGCCGATCCAGCCGTCGTCGGCGGCACCCTGGTTGTCGAAGGCCAGGCGTTCACGGTGAGCGGCATCGCCCCGCCGGGCTTCTACGGCGAGACCTTGCAGGCCGACCCGCCCGATCTGTGGGTGCCGCTGCAGCAGGAGCCGCTCATCAGCGGCGCCGAGACGTCGCTGCTACGCGGGCCGATCTCGTCGTGGCTGCGCGTGATCGGCCGGCTCAAGCCCGGGGCGACGACAGCTGGCATGGACGCCCGCCTCACCGGCCTGCTGCGCCAGTGGATGCAGCACGACGCCGGCTATCCGCCCAACTGGATGGCCGAGATCGAACGGACGCTGCCGCAGCAGACGATCACGGTGGTGCCGGCCGGCGCCGGCGTCGGCGTGATGAAGGAGCAGTACGGGCGCAGCCTGCGCATCCTGCTCGGCGTGTGCGCGCTGGTGCTGCTCATCGCCTGCGCCAACGTCGCCAACCTGCTGCTGGCGCGGGCCGTGTCGCGGCGGGCGCAGACGGCGGTGCGCCTGGCCATGGGCGCGTCGCGCACGCAGATCGTCACCGAGGCGCTGGTCGAGAGCATCGTGCTGGCCGTGCTCGGCGCCGCCGTCGGTCTGGTGGTGGCTACGGGCGCGGCGCGGCTGCTGCTGTCGCTGGCCTTCGCGGGCGCCACCACGCTGCCCATCGCCACCACGCCCTCGCCGCTGGTGCTCGCGTTCGCCACCGGCCTGGCCGTGCTCACCGGGCTCGTCTTCGGCGCCGCCCCGGCGTGGTTCGCCACCCGCACCGACCCGATCGAAGCGCTGCGCGGCTCGGGCCGCACCGCCGGCGACCGCGCCTCGTTCGCCCGCACGGCGCTGCTCGTCGTGCAGGCCGCGCTCAGCGTCGTGCTGGTGGCCGGCTCCACCATGCTCGGCCGCAGTCTCGGCAACCTGCAAGGCCAGGACTTCGGCTTCGCCCGAGAGGGCCGCGTGATCGTCTCGGTGGGCCGGCCGTCGGCGTCGTTCACGCCCGGCGAGCGTCTCACCGCCCTGTATCGTGACCTCGAGGGCCGCCTGTCGCGCATCCCGGGCGTGCAGGGCGTGGGTCTGGCGCTCTACAACCCGCTCACCAACAACTGGGGCGAGGGCGTGCTCATCGCCGGCAAGCCGCAGCCGGCGCCCGGCGAGCAGACCGGCGCGTCGTGGGACCGCGTCAGCACCAACTACCTGCAGCATCTCGGCGTCACGCTCACCCGCGGCCGCCACTTCACCGACGCCGACAACGAGCGGTCGGAGGCGGTGGCGATCGTCAACGAAGCGTTCGTGAAGCGGTTCTTCACGGCCGACGAGGATCCGCTCGATCAGCACTTCGGGCTGAACCTGCCCGAGAACGTCAACCACTTCCGTATCGTCGGCGTGATCAAGGACGCCCGCTTCGCCAGCTTCCAGCTCGATCGCCCGGCCCGGCCGATGTTCTTCGTGCCGCTCACCCAGACGGTGGACTACGCCGCCGAGATGATGCGGCGGGTGCAGACCTCGTCGCTGTACGTGGGCGGCCTGCTGCTGGTCACGAACACGCCGCCGGGCACGCTCGAGCCGCAGGTGGCGCGGGCGCTGGCCGAGGCCGACCCGAACCTGGCGGTCATCACCATCCGCTCGCTCGAGCAGCAGGTGCAGGTGGTCTTCAACCAGCAGCGTGCCGTCAGCAGCCTGGCCGGCCTGTTCGGCGCGGTGGCGCTGCTGCTGGCCGGCATCGGCCTCTACGGCGTCACCGCCTACTCGGTGGCGCGGCGCACCAGCGAGATCGGCGTGCGGATGGCGCTCGGCGCCGACCGCGGCAAGGTGATGCGCCTGATCCTCGGCAGCGCCTTCAAACGCGTGGCGCTCGGCCTGACCCTCGGCCTGCCGCTGGCCGTCGGCGCCGGCTATCTGCTGTCGGCGCAGCTCTACGGCGTGTCGTTCTGGGATCCAGTCGCGCTCGGCGTCGCCGCCGGCGCGCTCGGGTTCGCGGCGTTCGTGGCCAGCGTGGTGCCGGCGACGCGGGCGGCGGCGCTGGCGCCGATGCGGGCGCTGCGCACCGAGTGACGACCCGCTGAGGCATCATGGGCCGGATGTCCAGTCCGGTCCTCGAGCGCTTCCTCCGCTACGTCCGCTACGACACCCAGTCGCTCGAGGACGCGACGTCGTACCCGAGCACGCCCGGGCAGTTGGTGCTGCTGCGCGACCTGGTCGCCGAGCTGCACGCACTCGGCGCCGCCGACGCTGCCCTCGACGAGTTCGGCTACGTGATGGCGACGGTGCCGGCCACCACCGCCAAGCGCGACGTACCGGTCATCGGCGTCATCGCCCACGTGGACACGTCGCCGGAAATGAGCGGCGCCGGCGTGCGCCCGATCGTCCACCGCGCCTACGACGGCCGCGACCTGGTGCTGCCCGACGACCCGACGGCGGTGCTGCGCGTCGCCGACGCGCCCTACCTCGGTGAGTGCCTCGGCCACGACATCGTCACCGCCTCGGGCACGACGCTGCTCGGCGCCGACAACAA